>NZ_JAPDBE010000003.1:0-5757 GCF_027705025.1 Aeromonas sp. D3
CGGGAATAGCTCAGTTGGTAGAGCACGACCTTGCCAAGGTCGGGGTCGCGAGTTCGAGTCTCGTTTCCCGCTCCAATTTCTCTTCGTAGTACCAGCATTCCTTTTAATCCTTCAAAAATGACTTCCGTATCGCGCTGCGATGCGTTTGTGTTCCTGCTTTTCAGCTCTATCCCTCTGTTTGCCAAACTTGCTTAGCCTGATACCAAGACGCTGCCCTGGTGGCCTGATGGTTGAGGAGCGACAAGGGGGAAATGGCGGGCAAGCGCAGTCACAACCCGGAGAGGGTCTGGTCACAAGCGGGCGATGAACAATAGTGGAGTGGTAAACGGCAGGCAAAAAAATAGGAGGAGCAGGTCTCCTCCTACAGGCTCACTGGCGTGGCTTAGAGCAGAGTAACGTTCTCAGCCTGAGGACCTTTTTGGCCCTGAGTCACAGTGAACTGGACTTTTTGACCTTCAGCCAGGGTCTTGAAACCTGTGCTCTGGATGGAGGAGAAGTGAACGAAAACGTCCGGTCCCTGGGATTGCTCGATGAAGCCAAAACCCTTGGTTTCGTTAAACCATTTTACTTGGCCGGTGCGAATGTCAGACATGTGGTAAGTCCTATCTATAACGAAATGAAACTAAGCCTTGTTGGGCAGCATTTGCCTAGGAATCAGGGGTTGAAGCATGACTGACCACGTCAATTTGTCCCAGTAGCATGTAGAACAATCCCTGTCTAAAGCACAAACGATTGTACGTGAGAGCAGATCCTTGTCAATTTTGCGCTTTTCATTTTTTGAGCAAGCTAAAAATATTGTGAAGTCAGCGGCTTATTTCACGGTGCTGGATCAAAAAGCGGGAGGCTCATGGCCTCCCGTTTTGTCACTCCTTGAGGGCGAACCCTTGGCCCTGCCGGTCATACCGATAGATGGCCTGACCGTAGGAGCGGATCTCCACCCGCTGTATGCGGCGGTTGTCATCCACCAGAATGAACACCGACTTGCCCGATTGCAGCCGGGTCAAAGGGCGGTCCGGCCCTTCGATGGCAATCAGGCGACTGAGCTCGGCGCCTGGCAGCTCGAACTTGCGCCAGATGGAGTAGAGGGTTTCACCGGCTTGCACATCGTGCTGTAGCCAGCTGCCATCTACTTTCTCTTCGACCGGTTTGGCGGCCGAGGAGCCATTGCCAGTAGTCAGTGCTTCGGCTGGCACGGCCAGCGGCACGGCGAGCGAACCGGACGGGGCGGTTGTCGGCATGGCAGGCGCAGGTTCCCAGGCCAGCAACAGCAGCCAGATGGGCACCAGCACCAGCAGGCCTATGGTGTGTTTGCGGGGCAGCGGGTTGGCCAGCTTGAATTTGCCTGCGCTGGCCTCCTGGCCGCGTTGGCCAAGGCCACGCATCCCTTGGCCGATGCGCTGGCGCAGGGGCAGGGTAGCGGCATTGATACGATGGAGCAGGGATCCTTGTGATTCGTCTTGTCGACGCTGCTGGGCTCGTCTGTTATGGCCACGTGGGCGACGGTCCGGGGTGGGCACGGCATTTACCTCTCACTACATTGCCTGCCATCAGGCAAATTCGTTGCCTATGGTAAACGGACTCGCCTCCGAGGGGGAGAGTCCGAGAGAGGAAAATTGTCAGCTGAGACGAAATTGTCCCAGTAATTGCTGCAAACGCTCGGCTGCCTGACGCAATGCCTGGCTGGCTTTGGCCGTTTCGGTCGCATCCTGAGCGATGTCGTTGGCCAGTGCGTTGGTTTTTGACAGATTGCCGGACACCGTCTCGGAGACGGAGCTCTGCTCCTCGGCGGCGGAGGCGATCTGATAGGTCATGTCGTTGATGGTAGAGATGGCCTGATAGATGCTGGCGAGCGCCTCTTCCGCCAGATCCGCCTCGCCCACCGCCTGATGGGTCAGCTGCTGGCTCTGATTGATGGCACTGACTGCATTGGCCGAGCTGAGACGGATTTTCTCGAGCAGCTCCTGGGTGTTCTGCACCGCCTGCTGGGTGTTGCCCGCCAGCTTGCGCACCTCGTCGGCCACCACCGCAAAACCTCGGCCCTGTTCGCCGGCACGTGCTGCCTCTATGGCGGCGTTGAGCGCGAGCAGGTTGGTCTGATCGGCAATGCCCTGGATCACAGTGAGTATGTTGGTGATCTGCTCGCTGTCGTGAGCCAGCCCCTCGACCACTTCGGCGCCTTTGCCTGCTTCGGCCGCCACCTTGTGCATTGACTGGATCACCTGCTGGAAGCGTACCTTGCCCTGATCCGCCGCGCCCTGGGCCTGCTTGGCCGAGTCGGCGGTGTTGTTGGCGTGGGTGGCCACTTCCTGGCTGACATAGGACATCTCCTGTACCGCGGTCAGCATCTGCTCCATCTCCGCCTGGTGATGCTGCAAGTTGGTGTCGGTCTGGCCTGCAATGCGGTCTGTGTCACCGGCGTGGCGGTTCACCTCGCTGGCGGTTTTCAGCACATCCCCCAGCAGCACCTGTAGCTTGTCGATGAAGCGGTTGATGCCCTTGGCGAGATCCCCCAGCTCGTCGACGGATCGGGTGGTGAGGCGCTTGGTGAGATCCCCCTCGCCATCGGCAATGTCATCTACCAGGCTGACCATCTGGCGGATGGGGCCCGTGATACTGCGCGCTATCATCAGCATGGTGGCCAGTGCCAGCACCAGTACGACAAGGGCACCCACCAGTTGCTGGGTCATGGCAGCCCGACTCATGTCGCTTAGCTGGCTTTCCAGCTGATCGGCGCCCGCCAGTACCACCTTGTAGGGCAGGGTGACTATGATGGCCCAGTTGCGGCTCATGCCTGGTACCATGATGGGCACAGAGATACGAAATGATTCGTCCAGCTCCTGACGCTGCACTTCCGGTTTCAGATATTGCTGCCACTGGTTGCCGAGCAGCTTGTCGGCCCGGCTGCCAAGCAGGCTGGCGTCACCGCTGGTGCCCGTGATGACGCCGGCGGCGCTGACGATCAGGGTCTCGCCCTTGCCGTCATAGATGTTGCTGTTGAGGGACTGGGCCTGACGGCTGATGGAGTCCACCGCCAGATCCAGCGCGGCGATCCCCTTGAACTTGCCTGCCACCATGATGGGGGTGGTGATGGTGCTCACCAGCACCTGCTGGCCGTTGATGTCCACCTTGAAGGGGTCGATGAGGCAGGAGCGTCCCTCCCGTTTCGGGCAGGAGTAGTAGTCATTGGCCGGGTTGCCGAATTCATCCGGATCGGTCTTTTCGATGGAAAGCAGCAGGTCTGTGCCTATCTGGTCCTTGTCACGATAGAAGTAGGGCACGAAGCGGCCCTGGCTGTCGCTACCCAGCGCGCTTTGACCGGCGAAGGCGGCGTCCTGGCCGTCGAAGCCGTTCGGCTCAAAGCCGGCGAAGGCGCCATACAATTGTGGTTCGAGCGCGAGCTGCGCCTTGAGCAGGTCGGTGGCCTGCTGGCGATCCAGCGGCAGCAGGCCCTCTTGTTGCAAGGCGAGGGCACTGGCCATCTGCTGGGTATAGGAGAGCCCCTTTTGCAGCAACTGTGTGATGGTGGCGGCCTCGGCCCGTGCGTTGGCACTCACCTTTTGCCAGGCTTCTTGCTGCAGGGCGGCGCGACTGGAGCTGATGGTCAGCTGTTGGGTCTGTTGACCGGAATACTGGTTGAGCAGGATCAGTATGACCAGGGCTGCGGTCATGGCGATCCCGGCCATGACCAGAATTCGATTCTGGATAGAACGGAACTGCATCGTCTCTTCCTTGTGTCGTGAGAAGTAGTGTGAGAGTTGTTTGGATATCGGCCGGAGGAGGCAGCTCTCCAACACTCCCCATAGCAAATCGGAAATGCCGCTTCGGTTTTGCGATCCTCCTCAAATATCAGGCTGCAGGCGGCCGGGCAGCAAATTTAACCCCCTACTTTAGCCCGCAACGGCCTCATGGTTTTCCCATCCGGGATTCTGAGTGCTAAAATGCGACGGTTTTTTCTAACGAATTGGCCCAAGGCCCTCTACACAAGGCTTAAAGATGAAAGTCAAAACCCGTTTTGCTCCCAGCCCGACTGGCTTTTTGCATGTCGGCGGTGCCCGTACCGCACTCTATTCCTGGTTGTTTGCAAAGAGCCAGGGCGGTGAGTTCGTGCTGCGTATTGAGGATACCGACCTGGAACGTTCCACTCAGGAGGCGATCGACGCCATCATTGAGGGCATGGAATGGCTGGAGCTGAACTGGAATGAGGGCCCCTACTACCAGACCAAGCGTTTCGACCGCTACAACGGCATCATCGACGAGATGCTGACCGATGGCCGTGCCTACAAGTGCTACTGCTCCCGTGAGCGCCTGGACGCGCTGCGCGAAGGCCAGATGGCCAGCGGCGAGAAGCCCCGCTATGACGGCAAGTGCCGGGATAGCGCCCACGATCACCCGGCCGATGCGCCGCACGTTATTCGCTTCCGCAACCCGACCGAAGGTTCAGTCGTATTCGATGACCACGTCCGTGGCCGCATCGAGTTCGCCAATACCGAGCTCGACGATCTTATCATCCGCCGCACCGATGGCGCGCCGACCTACAACTTCTGCGTGGTGGTCGATGACTGGGACATGGAGATCACCCACGTGGTGCGTGGTGAAGACCACATCAACAACACCCCGCGCCAGATCAACATCTACAAGGCGCTGAACGCGCCCGTGCCGGAGTTTGCCCACGTCTCCATGATCCTGGGCGACGACGGTGCCAAGCTCTCCAAGCGCCACGGCGCTGTGTCCGTGATGCAGTACCGCGATGACGGCTACCTGCCGGAAGCGCTGCTGAACTATCTGGTGCGTCTGGGCTGGTCCCACGGCGATCAGGAGATCTTCACCCTGGACGAGATGATCAAGCTGTTCAGCCTGGATGCCATCTCCAAATCCGCCTCCGCCTTCAACACCGACAAGCTGTTGTGGCTGAACAACCACTACATGCGCAGCCTGGATCCGGCCTATGTGGCCAAGCATCTGGCCTGGCACATGGAAAACCAGAAGATTGACACCAGCAAGGGCCCATCACTGCCAGAGGTTGTCACTCTGCTGGCCGAGCGCTGCAATACCCTGGTGGAGATGGCCGCCCAGAGCCGCTATCTGTTCGAAGAGTACGAAGCGATCGACGAAGCGGCTGCCAAGAAGCACCTGCGCGGCGTCGCTGCCGAGCCGCTGGCGCTGGCCAAGGCCAAGCTGGCTGCACTGGATAACTGGACCACCGAAGCGCTGCACGAGCTGATTGAAGCGACCGCCGCCGAGCTGGGTCAGGGCATGGGCAAGGTCGGCATGCCGCTGCGCGTAGCCGTGACCGGTCTGGGTCAGTCCCCCGGCATCGACGCCGTGATGGCGCTGGTGGGTAAAGAGCGTGTGCTGGCTCGCATCGATCGCGCGTTGGCGTATATCGAAGCGCGCATGGCCGCCGAGTAAGTCGCCTGCTGCCGCGACTGGTGGCAGCCGGATAAATTGCCTTCCACTGACAATAAAGGGCTCCCGCAAGGGAGCCTTTGTTTTTCGCGGTTAACCAGATTTGTGACATAAAACAGCGAGATAGCGGCAAGGTTGCCGGTAAAAACAGCTAACTGCTTGAATTTTGACTAAACGCTCCAGCCGGTGTTATTTTTGGGTTGACAGCAAAGCGGGTGATGCCTATCATGCGCCTCCGTTGCCGGAGATAACTTCGTCAGCGCCGAGGTGAGTTGGGGTTATAGCTCAGCTGGGAGAGCGCTTGCATGGCATGCAAGAGGTCCGCGGTTCGATCCCGCGTAGCTCCACCAC
>NZ_JAPDBE010000003.1:5767-206977 GCF_027705025.1 Aeromonas sp. D3
GGGGTTATAGCTCAGCTGGGAGAGCGCTTGCATGGCATGCAAGAGGTCCGCGGTTCGATCCCGCGTAGCTCCACCACTATTTACGACAGATGGCCGCCAGAACCATTTGTTGAGTACAAAATTTGGGGTTATAGCTCAGCTGGGAGAGCGCTTGCATGGCATGCAAGAGGTCCGCGGTTCGATCCCGCGTAGCTCCACCACATTCTTGTGACAAGAAGCAAAAAGGCCACCGTTATCGCGGTGGCCTTTTTGTTTTGGCTCATTTTGTGTCCGGCCGTCTCCTGCCCGTAAAAAAGCCCGCATCGCAGCGGGCTTTTGGCATGATGGCAAAGTCGCATCAGTTGCGACGACGACGCCAGGCCAGGGGCAGCAGGGCCAGCAACAGGGCGCTCATGGCACCACCACCGCCGTTGCTCTCTTCCTTCAGCTTGAGGTCGACGATGATGGGATCATGGTCGGAGGCGCTGAACGGATTGTCGGACTTGATCATGTCACCGGTGAAGCCACGGCCATATTCGAACAGGCTGCTTTCGAACGAATTGATGTGCCAGTCGGCGACCGCGACTACCTTGCTGGCCAGTGCCGGGTTGGCGAGGGCATAGTCCAGGGTGCCGAGTTCGGCTTCGTAGCTGTAGGAGATCGCCTTCTCCTTGTTGAACCTGACATTCATGTCGATCAGGCCATAGCTCTTGCTCACTTCGCTGCCGGTCTGCTCATAGACTTGCTCGCCGAGGAAGGTCCGGGAGGCCGAGACTATCTTGCGCTGACCCTCGGTCGGCACATAGTCGGTCAGCACCCGGATCGCATCTTCCCTGGCGTAGGAGTTGAGGTCACCCACCAACATGACCATGCCCGGCAGCGTGTTCACCGCTTCGCCCAGCACCTTGGCGGCACTGACCCGGAACTCGGTACACTTGCCCTGCAGATCGGCCGGCTCCTTGCCGTCCAGGTTCTCCAGGCAGCCAGATCCCTTGGACTTGAGGTGGTTGACCACCAGGGTCAGCGGCTCTTGGTTGCCATCGACGGTGAAGCTCTGCACCAGGGAGTCACGCTGGGAGGCCTGTTTCTCGACTCCTTTCGCATCCTGGTATTTTTGTACCGGCAGCGTGATGACGCTGGCATCCCCCTGCGGCGTCAGCTTGGCGGGTCGGTAGATCATGGCCACCATGATGGCGTCGCCGCCGAAGAAGCGCTCATCGCCAAGCAGCGCCTTGGGTAGGGCCACGAAGGCGTACTGTTTGTCGGCTTCCTTCTGTTGGGCGTTGAGGCTTTGCATCAGATCACTGATGGCTGAGTGGCTGTCAAAGCCGTTGTTCTCCATCTCCATCAGGCCGAGCAGATCGGCATCCATCTCAGTGATGGCGTTGACTATCTTGGCGCGCTGTTTCTGGAAGTCCTCCAGGTTTTTGGCGCCGCGGTTGCAGCCCTTGGCGCTGTCCGCATCAGCCTGATCCTTGCACAGCACATTGAGGGCCCCCCCCACGCTGGAGTGGCTGGTGAAGTAGTTGAGCACGTTGAAGCTGCCGATACGCAAGTCGGTGCCATCGGCACGGGCCGGTGCGCTCTGGCGATCGTTATCGCCGGTGCGCAGCAGATCGCCGGCGGTGATCACCTGATCCTGCGGCACTATCAACCGGTATTCGTTGTAGCTGTAACCCACCAGCGCATCCAGATTGACCGGGGCATCGCCGATGCGCAGATAACCCTGCTCCGGATCCCAGCCCGGCAACCAGGGCAGTTTGCCATCGGTGGCCTTGAAGTCAGACTCGAGGAATACCCGGTTGCGGGCATTGGCCCTGGCCAGCGCCTTGGCTTCCTTGCTGTCGGCGGCATGCAGCTGGGTCGGCTTCATCAGCGGTGCCTGGTGTGACAGCACCAGATTGTTGCGTTTGGCGGCGTAGTCATAGCTGAAGTTGCGGCTTACCTTGAGCGCGCTGTCAGCATCGAGGCGTACCCGCATTCCTTCGTGACGCTCCAGCGCCCGGGCCAGGGTCTCGTTTTCCAGTACCCGCAGCGGCACGGCGGCAGGCACAGAGCCCTGAGCGAGAACCTGCAGACGCGGGGCGCCGCTGTCAACGACCGGCTTGAGCTGGGTGTGGTTGTAGTACTCCTCGACCTTGGCCTCCAGGCAGACTTCGGCGCCCGGCTTGATGTCCGGGTACTTGCTGGCGAAGTTCTTGTCGTTGAGGTAGACGAAGATGCCATCCGAGGTCTGGGGATTGTCATCCCCTTGCAGATCCTGCAGGTAGAAACCCTTGTTGAGACTCTCACCAAGTGCCGTGACCACCGCCTTGACCGTGACGCTCTGGGCGCTTTCGAACTTGCCATCGGGGATGAGGGGACTCTTGCCACCAATGCCCTGAATGACGGGGATGGGGGTGAGGGCACTGTCAGCCGGGCAGCTGAAGCTGGCGGCATGGACGGACGGGGACGCGAGCGCAAGCCCCACGGCCAGCGACAGCAGGGTACGTGTTCCTTTCATAACGGTTCCTTTTTTATTTTTTGCCAGTGTTTCCATAGCCTTGGCACCTTGACCAAGGGCGCGCATTGTCACATTTCTGGCACGTCATACCAGTGAGCCAACGCACATTACCGGGATGCAAATGAGGGCAGTGCTGGTTTTTTTGACCTGACTAACGTTATGAAATTAATGATAAAATCATTAATTCACTGTTCTCGGGAAAGTGTGATCTGGCTTGCATCCACATATTTTTCTTCGAGAATGAAGATTGAGACTCTGCTGGTTGATTCCTATACTCGGCTTGTTCCTCACGGAACCTAGGTAAAGGGCAAACCGGTCGAAATGCCGGGACGCAATGCCTCCGGTCTCCAGATCAGTCGATCCAGATAGCGGGGCTTCCCAGGGTGAAGGTGGTGTTTGTGGCACGTCCATTGCCAGTTGTCTGCTCCCATCACGCCGGTTGCGCTTGTTCTTTGCCCTGGTGACCAATGCCAAGACAAAACAAGGAAGATAACAATATGCAACAGACCTTAAGGCCCAGCAGGCTTGCCATGCTGGTGGCCCTGGCTGCCATGCCCGCTTGGGCACAAGCCGCTTATCCCGCCTATCAGGCCGGCACCGCTTACAAGGCTGGCGATGTGGTCAGCAACGCAGGCGCTCTCTACGAATGCAAAGAATTTCCCTACTCCGGCTGGTGCGGGGCATCCCCCTATCACTATGCCCCCGGTGTGGGTGCAGTCTGGGCCGATGCCTGGACGCTGTTCAATGACGGCGGCACGACTCCGGGCCTTGGGCTTGCAATCAGTTCGCCCGCGCTTGGTAGCGTTTTCAACGAAGGTGTACCCGTGGCCCTGGCGGTCACCCTGAGCGGCAACAGCAGCGCCCTGGTCAAGGTCGAGTATCTGATCGATGGTCAGCCGGTGGCGGTGAGCAGCGGGGCCCCCTGGTCGGCCAGCTGGGTCGCTACCGGTGTCGGCCCCCATCAACTCAAATCTCGTGGGCTGGACAAGTATGGCGCCGTGCTGAGCGAGGCGGATGCCAGCTTCAGCGTCAACGCCGTGGTTGCGCCAGAGGCGCCCAGGGTGAGCATCAGCAGCCCGGCCAACGGCGCCAAGGTAACCCTGGGGCGCAGCGTGGCGGTCAGTGGCAATGTCACCGATGCCAACAATGACGTGGCCAGGGTCGAGCTCTATGTGGATGGCAAGAAAGTCGGTGAAGACGTCAGCGCCCCCTGGCAGGTGAGCTGGACGCCCCAGAGCAAGGGGGCTGCCGCCCTCAAGCTGGTGGCGACCGACAAGGAAAATCTGGTGGGCGAGTCTGCCCTGGTCGATGTGCAGGTGGAAGAGGCGGCGCTACCGCCCACCGGTGGCAACCTCTCTTGTGACATTCGCCAGATCTATCGCCCGGACGGTTACGAGTGCATGGGGGATGACCACGCCCGCCGGGTGATCGGTTACTTCACCTCTTGGCGCACTGGCAAGAATGGCCTGCCCGCCTACCTGGTGAACGACATTCCCTGGGACAAGCTCACCCACATCAACTACGCCTTCGCGGCTGTGGACGAGCAGAGTCACCAGATCAAGGTGGATGATGCAGCCACCAAGCTGACCTGGGATGGTGTGCCGGGCGCCGAGATGGATCCCGAATTCGCCTATCAGGGCCACTTCAACCTGATCTCCAAGTACAAGAAGCAGTATCCGGACGTGAAGACCCTTATTTCGGTAGGGGGCTGGGCCGATACCCGCGGCTTCTACACCGCCACTACCAAGGGCGACTGCTCGGTCAATACAGCCGGCATCAACGCCTTTGCCGATTCGGCGGTGAGCTTCATCCGACAGTACGGTTTCGATGGGGTAGATGTGGACTACGAGTACCCCACCTCCATGAAGGATGCAGGCAACCCCAACGACTTCCCGCTCTCCAACCAGTGCCGTGCCAAGCTGTTTGCCAACTACGAGGTGCTGATGAAAACCCTGCGGGCGCGGCTCGACAATGCCGGTACCGAGGATGGACGCAAGTACATGCTGACCATAGCCTCACCGGCGTCAGCCTACCTGCTGCGCGGCATGGAGAACTTCCAGGTCACCCAGTATCTGGATTACGTCAACCTGATGACCTATGATTTCCACGGTGCCTGGAATCACTTTGTTGGTCACAACGCGGCCCTGTTCGACAACAATGCCGATCCCGAACTCTCCCACTGGGGCGTATACAATCAGGCCCAGTTTGGCGGTATCGGTTACCTCAACGCCGCCTGGTCTGCCCACTACTTCCGTGGTGCGCTGGCGGCCGGCAAGATCAACGTGGGTGTGCCCTATTACACCCGCGGCTGGCAGGGGGTGAGCGGTGGCAGTCACGGTCTGGGTGGCAAGGCGGCCCTGCCGAGCCAGAACGAGTGTCAGCCGGGCACGGGTGGCAGTACGATTCCGTGCGGCAATGGTGCGGTCGGCATCGACAACATCTGGCACGATCTGGACAAGAACGGCAAGGAGATCGGCGGTGGCGCCGTGCCCATGTGGCATGCAAAGAACCTGGAGCACGCGGCCAGCCTGGGCATCACAACGTTGCCAAGTTACGGCACGGCCTGGGGTCTGGACCCCAACAATCCGGCCCATGTGATGCAGGGCAAGTATGTGCGTTACTACGATGACAAGGCACATGCGCCCTGGCTCTGGAACGAGGAGAAGAAGGTGTTTCTCTCCACCGAAGATGAAGAGTCCATGGCTCACAAGCTGGACTACATCATCAAGCGCGGGTTGGGTGGCGTCATGTTCTGGGAGATGGCGGGGGACTACGCCTTCGATCCGGCCAAGAACGAGTACGGCATGGGCAGCACGCTGACGACTCTTGCCTACGAGAAGTTTGCCAAGGCAACTCTGTACAACAACAAGCAGAATGATCTGGCCGCGCCGAGTGCCCAGCTCGACATCCAGGTCAGCCTCTCCGGCTTCAAGGAAGGAGACTCCAACTACCCGATCAACCCGAAACTCAAGCTGGTCAACAAGTCGACCCAGACCATTCCGGGTGGCGCTCGCATCGAGTTTCTGATGCCGACGTCCACCTCTGACACCATCACGGATCAGAGTGGCATGGGGCTGAAAGTGGCGGAGAGCGGTGGCAACGACAACTCGGAGGGCATTGCCAACGAGAAGGACTTCCACAAGGTCGCCATGAACCTGCCGGGCTGGCAGACACTGGCACCGGGGGCTGAAGTTGAAGTCGCCATGACCTACTACCTGCCCGCCGCCGGTGTGCCGAGCGGCATGCGTATCATCAGCGGCAGCCAGACCATAGGCCTCAAGGCCGAGTTCCCGACCCTGCCGGAGGCCGAGCTCGGCACTGGTGGTGGCGAGAACCCGGGCGGTACCAGCTGCAGCAGCCAGAACGTCAATCCGGCGGCCTACAAGGCCTACCCGACCTGGCCGCAGGGGGATCACGCAGGTGGCGGCGATCGCATCACCCATAACAAGGTGGTGTGGCAGGCCAACTGGTGGACCAGCAGCGAGCCCAAGGCGACCGATGGGAGCTGGAAGCTGGTATGCAGTTACTGATGGCGCAACGGAGCGGGAGCGGCCGACACCCTCACCGATGAGGTAATGCCCGTATCCATGAATGACCCAATCCGGAGCCCAGGCTCCGGATTTTTTATGACGGCAGATATAAAGAGGGGGTCGCAGGCATAAAAAAGACCGCTCCGGGGAGCGGCCAATTGCCACCAAGGCAAGCGGTGGGGCGAACCCCTTGTGGTATGAAACGGGGGCGGTGAGGGCGCCCGCACCCGTTTCGCGTCATTGAGCCTTGACCTCGACTCGGGAGTGAATGGCCTGAGCCGGTGCGCTCGGCGCTTACTGCGTGACTGCCTCTCCCTCTTGCTCCTTGAGGAAGCTGATCCAGGGGGCAGCGCGACCGCTGACGTTGCCATTCTGTGCAGCCTGGGTGAAGGCACTCAGTGCCTCCTTCGGCTTTTTCTGCTCAAAATAGGCGACCCCGGTCAGGAACTTGAGATCCGCCCGCTGTTCGCCACTGGCATTGGCTGCCGGTTTGGCGGCCAGGGCCACCAGATCCTGATAGCGTTTGCTCTGGATCATCATGCGCGCCATCTTGAGCTGCAGCTCGGCACTGGGGGCCATCTGGTAGGATTTGGCCAGGGTATCAATGGCCGGATCCAGCTCCTTGGCCTGATGCCAGTAGTTGGCCAGTGTCTTGTAGTTGGCTGCACTGTTCTCTATGCTCCCCTCCTTCATCGCCTTCTCCATCACGCGTGCCGCGCGGTGGGGAATGCCGGCGAAGGCCAGGTAGTTGGCGAGGCGCTGCAATTCGGCCGACTCGGTCAGCATGCCGAGGTTGTAGGCCGATTCGAGCGCCGCCAGCGCCTTGGCATCATTGCCCGCCTGCATGTGCATGGCGGAGAGCTGAGTCCAGTACTTCTTCTTCTCCGGGAACTTGTCCACCAGAGCGGTCAGCACCTCCGTGGCCGGCTTGTACTGTTTCAGCTCGTAGTGCGCCGCCATCTTGAGCAGATACCAGGACTCCGGCGCCTTGCCCGCCGACAGCTTGATGGCCTGATCCACCGCAGGTATGGCCTCTCGATACTGCTTGAGCTGCACATGGGCGTTGGCCAGGGTGATGTAGGCGTGCGGGGTCGGTTTCTCATCCTTGCCCAGACTCGCAAACCACTGGTTCATGGTGCTGATGGAACCCTTGAAGTTCCCCTCCGCCATATAGAGCTGTGCCAGGTTGTAGCGCACCTGCTGTGCCACGGGTTGTGGCAGGCCGCCGGTGGCGATGGCCTCGGCGAAGTATTTGGTCGCCTGACCGTATTTTTCCTGCTGTGCGGCCACGAAGCCGAGGGTCTGCAGTATCACCCCCTTGTCGTAGACGCGCTCGCCGGCACCGGACAGCGCCTCCTGCAGCTTGCCATTGGCCTCGCCGTATTTCTTCTCTGTGATCAACTCCTGCGCCTTGTTGACCGCGCGATAGGCGCGATCCGACAGGGCTGGTTGCTCGGCGGCCCAGCTGGCGGTGCTGAGCAGCACCGCGATGGCAACCGGGGCGAGGATCAGGGTGTGTAACTTTTTCATCGCCACCTTCCTTAGTTGGTCGCAAACTCGATTTCTTGCTGCATGCGACTGGCTTGCGGCTTGCCGTCCACCATGGCCGGCTTGAAGGTCCATTTTGTGATGGTCTTGCGCGCGGCCTTGCCGAGGTCATAGCTGCGCGGCTCTTCCTTCACGATGCGGATATTGCTGACGGTGCCGCGTTCGGTCACGGTGAACTCCACCAGTACCTTGCCGGAGGCGAGCCCGGCCAGCGCCGCCTTGCGGGGCATCATGGGTTCGAAGGTCGCCAGTGGAATGGCACCGTTGTTGCCACCCATACCGCCACCACCGCCGCCCGTGCTGTAGGCACCGAGGGCGTTGCCGCCCCCTATGTTGACCGGCAGGTCGAGTTTGGGCATGTCCATGGGCGAGCTGTCCATCTTGGGCCTGTCCGTACTGGCCACTTCCATCTCGGGAGGGGGTGGCGGGCGTTTCGGCGGCGGCGGCTTGGGCAGCTCCCGTTGTTTCTCTTGCAGTGTCTCCTGCGGCTTGAGGCGGATGAAGTCGACCATGCTGACGTCTTCTTTTTCCTGCAGCTCGCGCCTGTCCTGGTTGACCAGCTTGTTCATGCCCCAAAAGAGGCCGAACACCACCAGGAAGGCGGCGGCAAAGGATATCAGGTATCTCATAGGTGACCCCTGGCATCAGCCGTCTTTGTTGGCGGCAATGGAGATGTTCTGTACTCCCGCCATGCGGATCTGATCCATCACCTGCACCACGACACCGGAGCGGGATTCAACATCGGCTTGAATGACTACGGCGCCTTCCGGGTTTTCCGCTCTCAGTCGTTCTATGTTGGCGCGAACTGCGCCCACTTCGACCATGCGTTTGTCGACCCAGACCTGACCGTTTTCACGGACTGCGACCATGATGTTGCCTTTTTTCACTGTTTCGGCGGTATTGGCACTCGGGCGGTTGATCTCAACCCCGGCTTCCTTGACGAACGAGGTGGTGACGATGAAGAAGATCAGCATGATGAACACTATGTCCAGCATGGGGGTCATATCGATCGCCGCCTCGTCTGCGCTGCTTGCGCTGTGACGCTTTCTCATAGCAAAAACTCCTTGCTTGTATCGGGCGGGGAGAGACTCCCCGCCAGCTATCTGTCCCTGACTTATCCGTGTTTCAGACTGTCTTCCAGCTTGTCGACAGCGAGTCGGCCCTTGTGCTCAAGGCGACTGGCGAAGAACAAGCCCGACAGGGAGGCGACCATGCCTGCCATGGTCGGAATGGTTGCCTTGGAGATACCGGATGCCATCGCTCTGGGGGAGCCGGTGCCAGTGATGGCCAGGGTGTCAAACACCTGCACCATGCCGACCACGGTTCCCAGCAGCCCCATCAGGGGACAGAGTGCGATCAACACCTTGATGACCGGCATCCCCTTGTCCACGGCCAGCGCCACCCGGGAGACCAGCTCACGCCGGATCTGCTTGGCAGACCAGGAGAGATGATCCTGGCGTGCCTGCCAGGTTTGGTGTGTCCCTTTCGCCTGCTGCGGGTAGACAGTCAGAAAATAGATCCAACGTTCCAGCAGCAGGGCCCACATCAGCAGAGTGAGGAAGAAGATGGCAACTAGCACATCTCCTCCCATTCCCAGGAAGCGGCGAATGGACTCCGCTTCTTCTATCAACCAGAACCACATGGGAGACTCCTTACGCTGCGGCTTTGGAGGCGTGCAGGCTTTCCTGATAACGGGCGACGAAACCGGCGCTCTGCTCTTCCAGGATCTGGATCAGGCGGCGGCTCTGGGTCTGTACCAGGGTATAGAGGAACAGCATGGGCACGGCGACTACCAGACCTTGCATTGTGGTGACCAGCGCCTCTGAAATACCCCCCGCCATCAGCTTGGGATCGCCGGTACCGAACAGTGTGATGGCCTGGAAGGTGGCAATCATGCCGACCACTGTACCCAGCAGGCCCAGCAGCGGCGCCACCGAGGCGATCAGCTTGATGATGCCGACCCCTTTCTCGAGCTTGGGCACGTTGCGCAGTATGATTTCATCCAGTTTGGATTCCAGATCTTCTATGTTGTCACCGCGGTGGGTCTCATAGGCCGTCAGCATGTCAGCCAGCGGGTTGCCCTTGATCACCTTGTCGGACTTGAGCTGCTTGCGCATGGCGCCGCCGATCAGGGAGAGACGAGCACCGCAGAACAGGGCGATCAGCACGCCGATGGCACCCAGCGCCAAGATCACATAGCCTACTGCGCCACCCTGATCGATACGCTCGCCCAGTGTCGGTGATTGCACCAGCAGAGAGAGGATCACACCCCGTGACGGGTCAATATAGATGGGTTTGAGGCCATCGCCACCCTGTTCAAAGTCAGCGATCGGTGAGGTGATCTTGCTGTCAGGTTGACGGGAGAGCTGTTCGAACTTGCCGGTTTCCGGCACAAAGTTCAGGTACTTGCCTTCCAGAACTGTGTTGAACTCACCGATCTGGGTGACTGTCTTGTCTGCCTGGTTGCCTTCGCCATACACAACCGTTGCCGGTATATGGCTCACCTTGCCACCATCGACCATGCGGCTGAGGGTCGCGGTCCAGAAGGCTTCCAGCTCTTCGCTGGAGGGCAACTCCTTGCTCTCTGCCAGTTTGGTCAGCAGTTCGGATTGCTCCGGATGCAGGATCCGCATGGGTGATGCATGGAAAATGCCCTTGAACTCACCGGCAAACTGGCGCACTACCCCGAACATCTCACCCATGTTGCCAGAACGCTGGCGCAGGGTGTCGGTCAGTTCGGTCAGCTGCTTGTCATTGGCATCGAAGGTGGCTTTGAGCTGCTCGCCCTTGGCGGTTTCGGCGGCAAGCTCGGCCTTGGCCTTGGCCAGCAACGCAGTCTGCTGGTTCTTGTCGGCCAGGAAACGGGCTTCCCGTTCCTTGTTGAGCTGGGATTCGCTCAGGCTGGAGGCCTTGACCTGGTTCAGCAGGGCGTTCAGGTCCACCGGTTTCTCGGCGGCGGTCACCGGCAGGGTGAACAGGGTAGCTCCCGCAATCAGGGAGGCAATGGCGAGTTTGATTCCTTTCATGATGCTTTCTCCGCAGTTTGTACCGGCAGCTTGATCAGCGCGGGCGGTGCCTGCTTCTTGGCGATACGCAAGCCCTGTTCGACTGCACTGCGATAC
The DNA here is from genome assembly GCF_027705025.1 of Aeromonas sp. D3. Classification (NCBI taxonomy): domain Bacteria; kingdom Pseudomonadati; phylum Pseudomonadota; class Gammaproteobacteria; order Aeromonadales; family Aeromonadaceae; genus Aeromonas; species Aeromonas sp. D3. The sequence continues at coordinate 16,450 of NZ_JAPDBE010000003.1, forward strand.
TCTTGTGGCAAGGCTTCCCACTGGCGGGTCTGCTTGTTCCAGACCCCTGTTTCCATGCCGTCCGGGGACTGGTAGAGCAGGGCGATGCGGCCCACCCGCAGGAATTCGTAGGTTTTCTCGCTGCCATCCTTGTCCAGACTAGCCTTGTAGGCCTCTATGGTGCGGCTGAAGCCCTCCTCGATCTGGTAGGCCTCCAGGATCTTGCGGTACTTCTCGGAGATGGTGACATCGGCCCGGTTCATCAGGTCGGTCAGGGCCGCCACGCGGTCTTCCCGTTCGACCTTCTGGAACGGCAGATCCAGCGATACAAACTGCTCGAGGGAGTCGATCATCTTGAGCATCAAGGGCACCACTTCGGTGCTGGTCTGATCGATCTGGGCAATCTGGCGCTGCATAGAGGCCAGCTCGCTGGCCTGGGAATCGACCATCTTGCCCACTTGCTCGTTGTAAGCGCGCAGGCTGTCCGCCTGGCGCAAGGCTGCCTTGTACTGGGCCAGGGCAGACTCGGCAGATTCGGCGTAGGTGTCGATCTTCTGCTGGGAAACTTTGGATGCATTGTCGGTGGCGGCTTGAGCGTCCACTGCCTGACCGGCAGAGGCGGCACTCAGATTGAAGCTGGTCAGCAAGGCAGCGGATACCAGGCTGCCGAGGAGCGCTTTCTTCATTTTAATAGTCCTTGTCTTCATAGGATTACCCTATCTCCGTAACTTCCTTGGACGTTGGGCAAAGCCGGCCCGACCGGGCCGGCTTGAGTCGTATATCAACGGGGTTGATTAGAACTTCTGGGTGTAGTCGAGGTAGTAGATGCGACCATCGATGCTGTACACGTCTTCGTCATAGGTGAAGCCATCGCTTTCCAGTGACGGGGCAGTGTTGAACATGTTCTTCACGCCGACCTGGATCTTGCCATCCCAGGGGGCTTCGACGCCGACGTTCAGGTTCCAGGTAGTCTGGGACGCAATGTGACCCACTTCAGCACCGGTATCGGCGATGTAGTCCTGGCTCTGGGAGTCGATGTAGCTGGCGCTCAGGTAGGTATCCATGTTCCACCACTGGGGCACGTTGACACCGACACCCGTGTTGAAGCGCAGCTGAGGTCTGCCGTTCTGACCGATCTTGTCGATGACGGGACCACCGGCATACAGACCTTCCTTGTACTCCAGGATATAGGTACTGCCGAAGTCATAGCGCACCGTTGCTACGTTCAGGTCGTACTTGTAGTCCGCCTTGAAGTCCAGGCCGCTGGTGTTCAGCTCGCCTAGGTTGACCATGGGAGCCGTGCCCTGTTTGATCTTGCCCTGGCTGTTACGCACTATGTTGCTGGAGCTGCCGGTGTTCAGCTCGTCATAGATGATGGACTGAAGTGAGTTCAGCTGGATCAGATCGGTGATCTTGATGGTGTAGTAGTCCAGCGACAGATTCAGATCATCCAGCGGGCTGTAGGCCACACCGAAGTTCCAGGTATCGGCAGTCTCTTCTTTCAGATTCTCGTTGGCAGTACGGATGGTAGTGTATTGCTGATTCGGGCATGCCGCAGCCGAAATGCCGTTCGCTGCGCAATAGACATAATCCTTGGCCCAGTCGGCAGACTCGGAGTCGGCAGAATAGAGATCTTTCAAGCTGGGAGCGCGGAACGAACGGGACCAGGAGGTGCGCAGCATCAGGTTGTCCAGCGGCTGGTAGCGCAGACTGGTTTTGGGCGAGAAGGCGCTGCCAAAGTCGCTGTACTTGTCGTAACGGCCGGCGACGTTGAGCTCAATCTCATCCGTGATGGGGACCAGTGACTCGATATAAGCAGCCGTTACATCACGAGAGCCACCGGACGAGTTGCCCGCTGAGCCTATGATGTTGCCAGCTTCGGACTGGGCATCGTACTTGTCGGCGTAGACCCAGTCGTTATACTCGGCGCCTGCATACCAGCTGACCGGTCCGGCCGGCAGTTCACCCATGTCCCACTGGACACCGGCATACCACTGGTAGAAGTCCATGGTGGCGCGGCGACTGGTGTCGGCAGCCATGGAGGCAGTGGTGGAGGCATCAAATTCGCCACCGACGAACTTGCCATCTTCGACCGCCTTCTGGGCGGCGGATTTCAGTACATAACCGGTGCCGTTCTCCTTGTTGTCGGTCTTGGAGTACATGTAACCGGCGTTCCACTGCATGTCACCGACGCTTTCGGTGGCTAGGGTGCCTTCAAAACCCAGGTTCATGCTACCAGTGGTGTCAGTGACCAAGTTGTCACGGGTACCAACGTTGCTGAAGCGGTAGTAGGCATAAGCAGCCTCGCCCAGGCCCTGGGTGGCGGCGGCATCCAGGCCGTTGTCGGTAAAGAACTGGGCGTTTTTAGGGTTGGCAGGATCTATGGTGAACACCCCTGCTGCGGGTGCAAAGCGACCGAAACTCTCGACCCGTGAGCCAATGATCTGGGGCACGAAGTCGACGTTGTCGTTGATATGATAACGACCATTCAAATAGAGGGTGTCACGACTGCGGGAGGCGGTAGTGGCGGCAACCTGACCGTAGTTGAAGTTGCAACCGCCTTCGAAATTGGTGAAGGGCTCCTTGCAGGTGCCGTCTGCATTGGCTGCGCCAGCCAGCGGGCCATATTTCCAGATGGCATCGCCATTGCCATCCAGGCCAGTGATCCCTTCCACGTTGCGGCCATAGACGCTGGGGGAGTCGTTACCCTGCTTGGCTAGGTAAGTACGATCGCGGGCATAGACGACGTCTTTCTTGTCGTGCTCGTAGACCGCCATAAGGGAGCCTTTCTCGCCGGCGACACCGGCGACGATGGAGCCACTCTTCTCGTCACCGCCCTCTTCGGTCGGGCTGCCAATACGGCCCTGGAAGGTCAAGCCCTCATAGCCCTCTTTGAGCACCACGTTGATGACACCGCCGATGGCATCGGAGCCATAGATGGCTGAGCCGCCGTCCAGGTTCACTTCCACCCGTTCAACCGCCGCCATGGGGATGGTATTGAGGTTGATGGCTGTGCCACCCATGGTGGGAGAGCCCGCTACCCGTTTGCCATTCAACAGGATCAGGGTGCGCTCCGAGCCAAGGCCGCGCAGGCCTACGGTCGCCTGGGATTGATAAGAGCTGCCGGAGGCGGGGGATACACCACCGAAGGAGTTGTAGGAGGCTTGTTTCAGGTAGTCGGCCACTGTCTGCTGACCTGATTGCTCAATCTGGGCTTTGCTGACGGAGACAACAGGGGTGGCACCTTCCACATCGACGCGGGAGATACGTGAGCCGGTAACCTTGATTTTTTGCAGCTTTTCGACGTTTTGGCCTTCTTCGGCCAAGACAGGGGTGGTCATAACTGCCGCGCTCGCCAAGGCAAACGCTACGGCAGCAGAGAGTCTGCTTTTCCTAAGCATCGCTTATATCCTTCCTGGTTGTTTTTTGTTTGCTTCCATACCGCCCTCGTTGGAGCGATGCGTAAGGCTTATCAATCTTTGGCTGGTGACGTCAATGGAGCAGGGGAAAAGCAGAGAGCTGAGTGCAAGCTGAGTGCAATAAGAGGAGTGTGTTATTTGTGTGGCGCTTTCTCAGTGAATAATTCTATGAATAACATTCAAAGCAATGTGAAAATTTTGTTAAATGCCTTTTGTGTCGCCTAACTAAAAAGTGATGAACTTATTATTAATGCTGATGTCTCTTTGTATCTTGTTTTGTGAAAATGAGAAAAAAAAGGAGGAAACACTGTTTTAGTGGCGATAGATACCATTGGTAGTTACCCGTAGAACAATATAGAGGTGTTGTGTTGATATCGTTTTCAGTTCGGTGGGGTGGAAGATATAGCCATTTAAATTCATGTGGTTGGATTTTCTTTAATAGCAGTTAAACAACTGTTTATTGTTTTTAAAATTTAATTGATAGCCAGCGTTTTGTTTTGATTTTTCTTTTTTAAATAAAAAACGTCATTTTCTTGCGGCTTTTACACCAAGTGGCCATTTCCATCGGTTTTACCCTTTCTTGTACTTGATTTTTGTTGCAGAGCTTTTACAGTGACCGAGCGGATTGTCTGCCAATAAACAGACTATCCAGCGAGTAATGCCAGGAAGGACAGGCAGGTCATCGGAATTGACTAGCCACACAAGAACAACAAGGACGAGGTTTCACCATGCTGTCGTATTTCTTACGTCGGATGCTTTTGATCATCCCGACGTTTCTCGGTATCACCCTGCTCGTCTTCTCCATCACCCGTTTCGTGCCGGGCGGCCCGGTCGAACGCATGCTGTTGCAGGCTCAGGTCTCACAGAATGAGACCGGGCGATCCAGTGGCAGCAAGGGGGCTCAGGCGCTCTCCGATGAACAGATCGAGGAGTTGAAGGCATTTTACGGGCTGGACAAGCCCATGCTGGTCGCTTATTGGGAGTGGCTGCAGAAGCTGGCTGTGCTGGATCTGGGGGAGTCGACCCGCTACTACGAGCCAGTATGGGATCTGATAAAGGACAAGCTTCCCGTGACGGCCTTTTTCGGGTTGGCGACCTTTCTGCTCAGTTATGCGGTATCAATACCGCTCGGGGTTGCCAAAGCCCTCAGGCATAACAGCCGCTTTGACTCTTTAAGCTCAATGCTCATCTACATGGCCTATGCGCTGCCCGCCTATGTGGTGGGGATCTTCCTCATCACAGTGTTCGCCTTCCATCTGGAGTGGCTGCCCATGGGCGGTTTTCCGGGGGACGACTTTGAATCCATGGAGAGCAGCTGGGATCAGGTCAGCACCGTCTTTGCCCATGCCCTGCTGCCGCTCATCGCCTACGCCATCGGGGATTTCGCCATCCTGACCATGACCATGAAAAACAGCCTGATGGAGAATCTGTCGGCGGATTATGTGCGTACCGCCGTGGCCAAGGGGTTGCCGTTTCGCAAGGCGGTCACCGACCACGCCATGCGCAACAGCCTGATCCCGATTGCCAGCCATCTTGGCAGCGTGCTGACTGTTTTCTTCGGCGGCTCCTTCCTCATCGAGACCATCTTTAACATCGACGGCATAGGCCTGCTTGGCTACGAGGCGATCGTCGAGCGGGATTACCCCACCGTCATGGGCATTCTGGCCATCACCTCCATGTTGATGCTGGTGGGCAATATCGTTTCCGATATCTGTGTGGCCCTTGTTGACCCCCGCGTGCGTTTTGGAGAATAACCATGAATCTCAACCCGGTTACGCTGAAAAAACTCAAGCGCTTCAAGTCGATCAAGCGCGGTTTCTACTCATTTGTCATCTTCACGGCCCTGGTGGTGCTCTCCCTGCTGGCGGAGCTGCTGGTCAACAGCCGGGCGCTGATGGTGAGCTATCAGGGTCAGCTCCATTTTCCCACTTACGGTGATGTGATCCCGGGCCAGCACTTCGGGCTCGATTACGAGTACGAGACCAATTACCGCCAGCTCAAGGCCAAGTTCGCAGCACAAGGCAAAGGCGACTGGGTACTGCTGCCGCTGGTGCCCTGGAACCCTTATGAACAGGACTTCAAGGAGGATGCCTATCCCCCTTACGCGCCCAGTGTGGCGGAGCGCCACTTCCTCGGCACCGACACCAGCGGTCGCGACGTGCTGGCGCGGCTGGTGTACGGTTTTCGCATCGCCATCGGCTTTGCCTTTATCGCCCTGGCGGCCAGTTACGCCATAGGGGTGACCATAGGCTGCATGATGGGGTTCCTCGGCGGGCGCTTTGATCTCATCCTGCAACGCTTCATCGAGATCTGGTCCCAGGTGCCGTTTCTCTACGTCATCATGATACTGGTGTCGCTGGCCAAGCCCAACTTCGGCCTCTTTGTCGGCATCAACGTGCTGTTCGGCTGGATGGGGATCACCTGGTACATGCGCACCCTCACCTACAAGGAGCGGGCGCGAGACTATGTGATGGCGGCGCGGGCGCAAGGGGCCACCACCAAACGCATCATCTTCAACCACATACTGCCCAATACCCTGATGATGATCGTCACCCTGGCGCCGTTTGCCGTGGTGGGCAACATCTCCACCCTGACGGCGCTGGACTATCTGGGCTTTGGTCTGGCGCCGCCGACCCCGAGCTGGGGGGAATTGCTCTCCCAGGGCATCAACAATCTGGATGCCATCTGGATCGTGAGCTCAGTGGTGGCGGCGGTGAGTCTGGTGCTGATCATGGTCTCCTTTATCGGCGAGGCAATCCGCGAGGCGTTTGACCCGCGCAAATTTACCCGTTATCAGTGACAAAGCTGGCGCTACACCGCGTTGGTATACGCTGGGCTACGAACAGTAATTAATGAAGGGCGGGCTGCCACCACAGGCGGTCCCGGGAGCAAGGGATAAACCCGTTATCAATCAAGACCCCCAGTGCAGGGGCTAGACTTGGAAGTCAAACATGAACAATAAAATCAAATGGATAGGTGCTCTTTTTCTACTGGTAAACGGATCCTGGGTCTGGGCCGCCAATCTGCCCGCGGATCTCAAGTGGGAGACCAATGATACTGACCCGACATTCGCGTCTCCCAAGGCGTTGCCTGGTGGTGATATCACCATGTTTGTCGACAGCTTTCCCCTGACATTTCGCACCGTGGGGCCGGACTCCAATGGTTCGTTCCGTTCCTATATTCTGGATAACCAGCTGCGACTCATCAGTTTTCACCCCAATACTGGTAACCCCATACCATCGCTGGCGACCCACTGGGCCATAGCGCCAGACAGCCAGACCGTCTATTTCAAGCTGGATCCGCGCGCCAAGTGGTCCGATGGCAAGCCGGTCACTGCCGATGACTACACCTTCGGCTACGAGATGATGCGCTCCAAACACATCAAAGGGCCCTGGTTCAACAACTACTACACCACGGAAGTGGTGGCGGTAGACAAAATTGATGCTCACACCATTCTGGTCAAGGCGGGCAGCCGCAAGGCCAAGCTGGACCTGCTCAACACCACCGAGCTGTGGCCCCAGCCCAAACATTATTACAAGCTCGACCCCAACTGGGTGAAAAAGTACAACTGGGCCGTGGTCCCGACCACGGGTCCCTATGTGATGAGCGAGGTCAAGAAGGGCAAGTCCATCACCTTCAGCAAGCAGCAAGACTGGTGGGCCAAAGACGATCGTTACAACCAGCACAGATTCAATATCGACACCATCAAGGTGCAGGTGATCCGGGATCACAACATAGCGTTTCGCCACTTCCTGAAGGGGGAGCTCGATACCTTCGAGATGATCCTGCCCAACTGGTGGCATGAAAAAGCGGTCACGCCGGAATACAAGAAAGGGTATGTGCAGAAGGTGATGGCCATGACCGACACCAAGCAGGGGGGGCAGGGGGTACACCTCAATGTCAGTAACCCCAAACTGTCGGATGTGAACGTGCGCCTTGGCATTCAGCATGCCATGAACCTCGACAAGATGATCGAGACGGTACTGCGTGGCGACTATGACAGGGTGACCACTTTCGGCTCGGGTTTCGGTGACTTTACCGACATGTCACTGCCAAGCCGGGCTTATGACATCACCAAGGCACGGGAGTACTTCGCCAAGGGCGGCTATGGCAAGCAGGGGCCGGACGGCATCTTGCAAAACGACAAGGGCGAGCGGCTGACCCTGGCGCTCACCTACACCACCCAGGAGCACTCCAAGCGACTGACTGTGCTCAAAGAGGAAGCCAAGAAGGCGGGCCTGGATCTGGAGCTCAACCTGGTGGATGGCGCCACCGGCTTCAAGGTGATGCTGGAGAAGAAACACGAAGCAGCCTGGCTCGGTTGGGGCGGCGGTGGTCTCTATCCCCAGTATTGGGAATCCTTCCATTCGGCCAACGCCAACAAGCCCCAGACCAACAACTTGTTCAACGTGGCTGACAAGGAGCTCGACACTCTGATCGACGCCTACAACGTCGAATTCGACATGGCCAAACGGGCCAAGCTCTCACAACAAATCCAGCAGCGTATCTATGATCTCGCCATCTTCGTGCCCGGGGTGCAGCTCAACTATGTGCGGGCCAGCAGCTGGCGCCATGTGATGCTGCCCGAGGTGCCTGCCACCAGAAATACCCCGGATCTGCTCTACTGGCCCATGGATGGCTACCCCCACAGCAGTGGCGGTCTGCTCTGGCTCGATCCCAAGGTGAAGGAAGAGACCCTGAAAGCCAAGGAGGCAGGAGAGGCGCTGGCGCCCATCAACCTGCTCGACAAGACCTATGCACATCATTGATGCCATTGAGAAGGGAGCGGCTGTTATGCCAACCATACAGGCTCCCATCCTCGACGTCCGAGATAATGGGGTGAAGTTCACCGTTGATAACGGCCAGAGCAGCGCCTCTATTCTCGAGGTACGTGATCTCGAGGTGGAGTTCGCCGTCGACGACGGCAAGATAAAAGTACTCGACGGGGTCAGCTTCTCTGTGGCCCCGGGCCAGACTCTGGGGATAGTCGGCGAGTCCGGCTGTGGCAAGAGCGTCACCTCCCTCGCCATCATGGGGCTCTTGCCCAAGCCCCATGGTCAGGTGGTGGCGGGTTCCATCCGCTTTCAGGGAGAGGAGTTGCTCACCCTGGCGCCGGATCAGATGTACAAGGTTCGCGGCAACCGTATTTCGATGATCTTTCAGGAGCCGATGACGGCGCTAAACCCGGTGCAGACGGTGGGTGATCAGCTGATGGAGGTGTTTCGCCTCCACAGGCCAGAGTACAGCAAGGTCCAGCGCAAGGAAGCGGCTATCGCCATGCTGCAAAAAGTGGGAATACCTGAGCCAACCCAGCGCTTTGCCGTCTACCCCCACAATCTGTCGGGTGGCATGCGCCAGCGGGTGATGATTGCCATTGCGCTCTCTTGTGAGCCGGACCTGCTCATCTGTGACGAGCCCACCACGGCGCTGGATGTGACCATCCAGGCACAGATCCTGGAGCTGATGAAAGAGCTGCAGGCCCAGACGGGTATGGCCATCATCTTCATCACTCACGACCTTGGTGTGGTGGCGGAGCTGTGCGACGAGGTGGTGGTGATGTACGCCGGCCGGGCGGTGGAGCAGGCCGATGTCTTTGAGCTGTTTGACAGTCCGCGCCATCCCTATACTCATGGTTTGATGAACTCGATCCCTCGGTTGGAAGATGTGCCCAAGAGCCTGCTAAAGACCATCAAGGGTCAGGTGCCCGCCCTGCACGAGATGCCGGCCGGGTGTCGTTTTTCCAATCGCTGCCCCCATGCCACCGAGCTCTGTGTGATCGCTATTCCGGCGACTGAACAGCTCAATCCTCACCACAGGGTTGCCTGTCACCATTGGAAGGAGCTGGCCGTATGAACACGCTTTTATCCGTGCGGGATTTGAAACAGCATTTTCGGCTGGGCGGTGGCTTTTTGCGCAAGCACTACACCGTTTATGCGGTGGATGGCATCAGTTTCGATCTGAAACAGGGGGAGACGCTTGGGCTGGTAGGGGAGTCAGGTTGTGGCAAGTCCACCCTGGGTCGTTCCCTGCTCAAGTTGTTCGAGCCGACTGCCGGCACCATCAGTTTCGAGGGGCGGGATATCACCCAGCTCTCGACCAGAGAGATGCGTTCCCTGCGCCAGGAGATGCAGATGGTGTTTCAGGATCCTGCAGAATCCCTCAATAGCCGCCATACGGTGGGCCAGATCCTGGAAGAGCCCTTCATCATCCACGGCAAGGGCGACAGCCAGCAGCGGCGAGAATGGGTATTGGCGCTGCTGGACAAGGTCGGTTTGCCGAAAAGTGCGGTGGATCGCTACCCCCACGAGTTCTCCGGCGGTCAGCGTCAGCGCATCGGCATCGCCCGCGCCATCGCTCTCAAGCCCAAGCTGCTGGTGTGTGACGAGGCCGTATCGGCCCTCGATGTGTCGGTGCAGTCCCAAATCGTCAATCTGTTGCTCAACCTGCAGCGGGAGATGAACCTCGCCATCATCTTCATCGCCCACGACCTGTCGGTGGTGAAACACATCTCGGATCGCATTGCCGTCATGTATTTAGGAAGGATTGTCGAGCTGGCGGATGCGCAAACCCTCTACCTGTCCCCTCGACATCCCTATACCCAGGCGCTGATCTCGGCCATTCCGGTACCGGATCCGCGCCGTCGCAACCAGCGCATCCTGCTGACCGGCGATGTACCTTCTCCCATATCGCCGCCCAACGGTTGCCACTTTCATCAACGTTGCCCCCATGCCACGGATCTGTGCCGCAATACGGCACCGAGCCTGCAGATTTGTGATGGGGGTGCCCATGAGGTGGCATGCCACACCCCCTTGCCGGTGGCTGAGGCGGTGCCGTTGGGAAAGGCGGTGTGATGCCACTCCCGGCGTCACAGCCAGAGGGCAGGGAAGAGAAGCAATAAAAAAAATGGGGCCTGTGGGCCCCATCTTCATGGTTGGAGTTCAGGTTTGGCCGTGGAACATCTGGCCAGGGCAGGACAGCGGCCCCGACATGGGGTGGCTGTTGTACGGATTATAATGTGTGTAATTTTACTACTTTTAATGTACTTCCCTGATGCATCAGGCACCGTAACGGAAGTAGTACTCACGGGTTGATGGGGCGTAGGTGTCTTTCTCTACGGCGCCTTTTTTGCTGGTTGCACCCTTAAGGTGGAACAATACTGCCAGGTTCTCAAACATATATTCACCTCATCGCTCTGTTATCTAATTGTTGTTTGTGACCTGAGTCACAATTTGATCCTATGGCCTTATGTGATATGGATCAACTTTTTGAGTGGTAAAGTTACATAAATCATGGAAAAGGTTTTCAAACCCAGTTCTGTTCATGGAGACGGTTTCAGAGACATGCATCGCCGGATGGCGGTATTGGGATGCTCAAACAGATGAATGGCGGGTGGATCAAAGAAGGGGGCCAGAAGATGCTCCGATCCGGCTCCTCGGGAGTGTGCTGATGCGGCTCCGCGGGTGACGGTTGCAAAAAAATACCCCGCACTGGGCGGGGTATAACTCATCGGGGGCAGCGGGCTCAACCTGTTCTGCGGAAGATCAGATTTCGATCCCCGCGGATGAATCGGCAGGCTTACTTGGCCGGGATCTGTTCCAGCACATGGACCAGCAGCTGCCAGAAGTGCTCGACAGCCGGGATATGTACCTTTTCGTCCGGTGAGTGGGCGCCACGAATGGTCGGGCCGAAGGAGACCATGTCCCAGTCCGGGTAGGCGCTCTTGAAGAGGCCGCACTCCAGGCCAGCGTGGATCACCATGACGTTGGGCATCTCGCCGAACAGGGTCTGGTAGCTGTTGCGTACCAGTGCCATGACGGGGGAGTCCACATCCGGCGCCCAGCCAGGATAAGCACCGGTAAATTCACAGCTGGCACCGGCCAGATTGAACAGGGAGCGAGTCATCTGTTCGACGCTCTCGCGACCGGAGTCGATGAGGGAGCGGATCAGGCACTGCACATAGATCTCACCTTCGAGCGTCTTGATGACGCCGAGGTTGGTGGAGGTCTCGGTGACGCCCGGGATGGCATCGCTCATGCGGATAACGCCGTTAGGGCAGGCCATCAGGGCGTCCAGCAGACGGGCCTGCAGGGTCTCGCTCATCAGTTTGGCCGGTTTGTCTTGAGCCGTGAGCAGCACGGTCAGGTTGGCTTCGGTGGCGGTCAGTTCGCTCTGGTAGATACCGGCGTAGCGATCGACCAGGGCCTTGAATTCATTGACGTGATCAGCGGGCACCAGCAGCTTGGCGCGGGCTTCGCGCGGGATGGCGTTGCGCAGGGTGCCGCCGTGGATCTCGGCCAGACGCACCCCCAGTGGCTCGGCAGCCTTGAGCAGGCGTACCAGCAGCTTGTTGGCGTTGCCACGACCGCGGTGGATGTCAACGCCGGAGTGACCGCCACGCAGCCCCTTCACCTGCAGTTCAAACCCTTCACCTTCGGTAGTGGCTACCATCTCCAGCGGGAAGCGAATATTGGCATCCACGCCACCGGCGCAGCCCATGTAGACCTCACCATCCTCTTCCGAGTCGGTGTTGAGCAGAATTTCGCCTTCCAGCCAGCCTGCTTCCAGTCCGAATGCGCCCGTCATGCCGGTCTCTTCGTCCGTGGTCAGCAGCACTTCCAGCGGGCCATGCTTGAGGCTCTTGTCGGCCAGCACGGCCAGGCAGCCGGCCATGCCCATGCCGTTGTCGGCACCGAGGGTGGTACCGCGGGCCGTCACCCAGTCACCGTCTATATAGGCATCGATGGGATCTTGGGTGAAATCATGCCGGGTGTCGGCGTTGGCCTGGGGCACCATGTCGATATGGGCTTGCAGCACCACACCCTTGCGGTTCTCCATCCCGGGGGTGGCCGGCTTTTTGATGATGATGTTGCCCACAGCATCTTGCTTGACCGCCAGACCTTCCTCTTGGGCCCACTGCATTATCCAGGTGCTTAAGCGGGCTTCGTGCTTGGAAGGGTGGGGAATGGAGCAGATCTGCTCGAAGAAATGCCAAATCAGTTTGGGAGAGAGAGAACTAAGCTGTGCCACGTCGGGACTCCTTACCAGCAAGGAAAATGATTGGGCCCCATCAACGGGCCGGGGAAGAGGATAACGATAATACAGTCAATCACACAAAAATGTGAGCGAACAGCGCAAATTGCGGGCGGCTTGTGCTGACAATCTGGCGCTTCACAGCGTGCAGCCGATGTGTGAGTGACCAGACCCAGCATAAAAGAAATTATGTGACGCAAATCACAAAAACATTGTATTTATGGCGCCGGCTGGTAAATTAGTGACCGTGGTTCGCCACCCGTCAGGATGACGAGGAGTGCCTCCAGGGAACCGAAGCAAAGCAAGTGCGCCTCCATGGAACCGAGTATCTGTTCAAGGATTTGAGCCCGCATTAAAGGTACGTAACTTGTTAAGCAATCAGGAGTTTTACTATGTCCGGCAGCAATTCAACCTATTGGTTTGCCCAATCACTTTATACCCAGGGTTATAGCTACCCGAATCCCTTCGCTTACCGCTAAGCCAGGGGTGCCCACAGGGGCAACACGCAAGATGCAGCAGCAGGTGAGCGAGGAATCTATCCTCCCCCTGCTATTTTTTTATCTGCAATTGGCGCCAGCGTCTGGTTATGCAGCGCGTGTGGCAGGCCAAAGCCGGATGGCGCGAGCGGGATGTCGCAGTTTTTTCCTGCATTTCGCATACGTTTGCCAGTCAATTTATCCGCAAACGGTGCTATCATTCCGGCCCAACAGCCTGTCTGGGGTCTTACCTCCAAACGACATGGCCGCCAGCTATGCCCATCCCGCTTTCATTGAATCCGTTTTTGCTGCCGAGGTTCCAGCCCTGAGGCAGCCAACGTGCAAGCCGAATTCGGGAGACAGAGGCGCCAGCATTGACTCAGCCGCGCGTGAACGCGAGGCGATTATTTTTTTAAGTAATTGTTTTATATAACTCTTCGAGATCGATAACATGCCTAAAAAATTCTACGCTCTTTAGTATGGATTTTTTAACATGGTAAAAATCATTTAAAAACAACAGCTTAATCATGGTCTCGTTAGTTGGTCAAGCGGTTGTGGCGGCAAAGTGGCGGCAGGGGATTTGATGATCGATAGTGGCGGCAGGGCTTAGGCTCTGCCGCCATTTTTCATTCTGGCAGTTCTTCCAGCTTCACTTCGAGCTGTACGCGGTTGGTGTAACCCTGATTGGTGAGGTCGTGCACCACCTGGGTGAGCAGCCAAGGAGCGGCGTCGATGTCGGGTTTGAAGCCCCTGACGGTGGTGGGTTGTTCTGGGTAGAGTTCGGGGCGGCCTTTGGCCAGGGTGATGTCAAACTCGGCCACCCCACGCTGCAGCTTTTCCCATTCTGCACGAGCGGCCCGCATGGCGTTGTTCTGGTTGGCGTAAACGTGGCGCAGCTCTTTGACGTTCTCGCTGTCGCCGACCAGCAGTTCGTGTTCCTTCTTGTTGACGACCACGCCCGGCGGTAGTGGCCGCTCCGGTTTCGGCTTGGTCTTCTTCTTGCGCTTCACCTCTATTTTCTTTTTCTCTGCGGCCTTGTTGTCTTGCCAGTAGGCGATGACGCCTGTGTAAGCGTCACGGTCGGCCACCGAGAAGCGGTGTTGATCGCCATCTTGGCGGGTGATGGTGATGGCCGGCAGGGGCTGGCCGCTGGCGGTGGTACCCTGGCCCGCCTTGATGAACATCAGGCGGGCAGATTTGACGGTGGCGATGGCATCACACTGACCCGCCAAGCGGGTGAGGAAGGCGAGATCGCTTTCGTTGGTCTGGTCAATATGGTCGATCAGCTGGCCCTTGAGTGAGTCACCCACGCAGGGGGTGAGCTGGTAGGGGGCGGCGAGCTGTTCGACGATGCTATTGACGGTGGTTTGGTGCCAGCTGCGTTCGCGCAGTTTGTTCATGCCACCGCGCAGATCTGCCGATTTGCCCCTGATGGAGAGCACGTCGGGGGCGCCGTTGTGCTCCACCTCGTCAATTTTATAGGTGCCCTTGTCGACCAGTGCACTGCCCTGCCAGCCGATGAAGGCGCGAAGGGTGGCCCCACGGCGTGGCATGTCGAGCTGACCGTCGCTGTCATCGAGGGTGATCTCGATGGTGTCTGCGGTGAAGCCCCGGTTATCGGTGATGGTCATCGACATCAGGCGCGGGCGGATGGCGGCCGAGATATCGTTGCCATCGACAAGTAGTTGATAGACCGGGATCGGGTGGCCATTTATGGGGTCGTTAAGTGGATTCTTCATGCCAGCAAATTCGGCTAGTTCTCCCAGAGTTGCCATTAGAACAGCCCCCCTACTTTGCCGCCGATCATGGCTCCCATCATGACGCTGCCGCCGAGACGGCCAAGCAGGTTACCGCCCACGCGGCCCAGCAGGCCATTCACGAGGCTGCCATCGTTGTTATCGATGCGCTTGAGCTTGATGGTGAACTCGATTTTTCTGGCGCTGCCATCAGCAAAGAACTCGCTGCGGGTGGTGCTGATGCCCTCTATCACGAACGAGCCGCGCATCACGCCATCGCCCTGGATCAGGGGGAAGGCCCCGCCGCTGTCGGCCATGAGGTTGAGCATGTCGAGCGCGACCGGGCCGCCGGTCAGTTCGGGCAACAGCACCCCGCTCAGGGTGCTGGTTTCCTCATCCACGCCTAAAAATTGATAGCTGGGGCGGGCGCCGACCCGGTTATTGCCGGGGTGGCGCCATGCGCGCTCGTCTTGTTGGGATTGCGGGGCCGCGGTCGATCGCATAAACACGAACCAGCCCAGGGTCATCATCATGGTGGTTGCTCCTTAGTTGCGATCGCCAAGAGTGGCGCGGCCACGGGCGGCGGCCTGCCGCTCGCGCTTGTCCAGTTCGCGGCTTACCTCTTGCGCCACATCGGCGCCGGATTGGCCCGGTTGCTGAACGATATGGATCGGGGCGTTAATCTCGGTGGTTGACGATGCCCCTCTGGCTGTAACTGGCTTTGCTGTCTGCACAATGCGGGGGCCATCACGGCCAGTTCCATTCTTATTAACGTTGATCACTTGCTCTCTAACCGTGCGGGTTGTGTCTGCTATAGGACTCGATGCCACCGGCTGCACCTGTTCTCGGATGGTGCGGGTCGTGTCGGATACTGGGTTCAATGCCACCGGCTGTAGCTGTTCTCGGATGGTGCGGGTCGTGTCGGATACTGGGTTCAATGCCACCGGCTGTAGCTGTTCTCGGATGGTACGGGTCGTGTCGGCCACTGGGCTCACTGCCACCGGTGGCAACTGTTCGCGGATCCGACGGGTAGTGCCATAGTCGTAACCACTGGCCAAGGCTGGTTGGTTGTAGTTACCAGTCAGGTACCCCGAAGGATTTATGTTGGCAGTGACGGAACCGCCGCCTTTCATCCAGTCAGGCAGCAGGTCGGTGAGGGCTTTTATCTTTGCTTTCAGGCTCTCCCACTTCGCGGTGATACCACCAATCAGGCCGTCGATGATGGCCTGCCCCTTGTTGGCAGCCCCCGCAGGCAGAGTATCGAAGAAGGCCCAGATCTCGCCCCAGTGCATAGTGAGCATGCCGAGTGGTGTCCATGAGAAAAGTTCCTTCATGAGATCCCAGAAGGCGAGCAACGGGGCCTTGCATTGTGCCCATAGTTCGCTGAACCACTGAGAAACTGCCCCCCAATTTTTGTAGAGCAGAAAGGCCCCAGCCGCGATCGCTGCAATCCCCATGATTATCCAGCCGATCGGGGTGGTGAGCATGGCTATACCGAGTCTGACCATGCCCATGGTCAGCACTTTGATGAAGGTTAGCAGGGGTCCCCCATAGACCAGCAGCATCGACATCCCCATCTTGATGGCCGCCAGTGGCCCCAGTAGACCCGCGACAATCAGCAGCAGCGACCCGCCAGCGGCTGCAGCCACGGCGGTGACCGCTGCGATACGGGTCAGGGTAGAGGTAAGCTCGGGGTTGGCCCGCATCCAGTCGCCAGTGACCTGGATGATCTCGGTGACCCGCTGGATAATGCCGCGCAGTGGGCCGTTTTCGGTCTCCATCATCTGGATGCCCACGTCGTCCCAGGCTGAGGTGAGGTTGTCCAGATCGCCGATGGCGTTATCGGCCATCACCTTGGCGACCTTTCCCGCTTCCCCCTGGGTTTGTTTCAACGTGGCGATCAGCTCCTGCAGCTTGCCTGAGCCCGCCTGCTCGGTCAGCACGGTCAGGGCGGCAAACGCCTCTTCGCCCGCGATGGCCTTGAAGTAGCCCGAGCGGGTGGCGTCCCCCATCTTGCTGGTTTTCTTATAGAGCTCGTCCAGGATATCGGGCAGAGATCGCAGATTGCCCGCAGCATCGGCAGCTTTTACATTCAGGGCGGCCAATGCATCATTCGCGGCCTTGGGAGGTGAGGCCAGGCGGCCGAGAATGGCGCGGATCGCGGTACCGCCCATGCTGCCCTGAATACCAGCATCCCCCAGCTTGCCCGCCATGGCGGAGGCGGTTTCAAGATCGACGCCGAGGCCAGCCGCCACCGGGCCAACGTATTTCATGGTTTCACCTAGCATCTGCAAGTCGACGTTGGCACGGGTGAAGGTGCCGACCATTACATCCCCGAGCCGGTTCATCTGGTTGGCCGGCAGCTTGAAGCCGGTCAGGATGTTGGAGCCGATATCGGCGGCGGCAGCAATCTCGACACCGCCCGCTTTGGCGATATCGAGCACCCCAGGCATGGCGTCACGGATCGCCTTGGGGGTGAAACCTGCCATGGCAAGAAAGCCCTGTCCCTGCGCCGCTTCGCCTGCGGTGAAGGCGGTATTGGCGCCGAGCTCCCGTGCCTGGGCCCGCAGGGCTGCCAGTTCGCCGCTGCCTTTGTCCAGCCGAGTGATCGCCTGCACCTTGGACATATCGACATCAAACCCCATGGCCTTGCCTGCGATATTGGTGCCTTTGTAGATGGCGGCAGCGCCGGTGGCCATGCCTGCGGCACCATAGCCCGCCATGGAACCGCGCATCGACATTGTCTTGTCATAGTTGGCTTTGACCTGGTTGAGGCGCTTTTGCTGGTCGGCAAGTTGGCCCAGCTTGGCGCGCTGCTGGTCGAGTTGGCCGTTGGCGGCTGCCAGGTCAGTCTTGAGGCGGCGCTGGTGATCGCCGAGCTGTTTGGTGTTGATGCCTGCTTCGTTCATGGCCCGTTTCAGGCTGCCGTGGCGGGCGACCATTTCACGCTCTTGCTGGGAGAGGTCTCGCACCTTCTGCTTGGCCTGCTCCATGGCCCGGGTCATTGCCTTGGTCGGCTGTTCTACCTTGGCGAACTCTTGGGCCATCTGCTGGGCGTCACGCTGAGCGGCGGTGAGTTGGGCGCGGGTGGCGCCAATCTGGCGCCCCAGGGTGCGATAGCCGTCAATCTGGCCGCTCTGGGTTTCCAGCTCCTTGATGCGCTTCTTGGTGGCGAGCAGGTCTTGAGCTGTCGTGCGGCTTTGGCCGCTGGCGGCTTTGAGGGGGGCGGTGATCTTATCGACCGCCCCGAGCAGGATTTGGAGTTTGAGAGGGTTCATTGTTCTTCTGCCCCGTTGATGCGGTTGTAAGTCTCAACGAGGCGTTGGTGCCAGCCCATCAGCTCGCTGATTTCCATGGCCGCCATGTCGGACGGCGGCCAGTGGGCGATGATGGCAATCTCTGCCATCAGGTCATCTACGCAGCCAGGTAACCCATTTTCTTCGTCATCAAAAAACCGGCCACCTCACTGCCCAACTGGACGAAGTCCGCCGGGTCCATGTTGCCGATCTCTGCTTCGGTCAGGATTGGGGTAGTGATGCGGGGCAGCAGTTTGGTGAGGGCGTTGACATCCATCTGCAGGACGTCGGCCATGTTGAGGCCGCGCATTTCGCCCGCCTTGGGTTTGCGCAACTGCACGTCGGTGATGGTGGTGTCGCCGCGCAGGATGGCCTGGTCGAGGGTAATGGTCTTGTTTTCCATGGTGTTTGTTCCTGATGTTGATGTGGTGAGGGCGGCTGTTGGCCGCCCGTTGGGTTGTTGGGTGGGTTAGAGGCCGATGGCTTTGCGATGGTCGGCCATCAGGTCGACGCCATCGACTATCCAGATCATGTTGAGCAGGTCGATTTCGCACAGGTCGACACCGTTCATGGTCTCTTTGTAGTAGGTGTTGACCATGCTGATTTTGCTCTGGGAGTTGTCGCCAGTTTTGAGGGTGCCCCGGTCGAGCTCTTTGAAGCGGCCGCGCTGAACGATTTCAACGGCGACCACTTCACCGGTGTCGTCACGCTGGACGGAACCGGCAAAGCGCAGTTGAACGCCGTCAATCTTGGCGATGCCCATGCGCTTGACCAGATCGGCCTCAAGGCCGCCGAAGGTGAAGGAGGTATCGAGGGCGCCATCATCCAGCCCCATGTGGATGTTGGCGGCGCCCATCATGCCACCGCCACGATAGGCTTCGAATTTCTGGCTCAGTTTTGCCGGGGTGAAGTCTTCGGCGACGCCGATCCAGTTCTCACCATCTTGAAAAATGTTGAGGTGTTTGAGTTTGCGTGGCAGTGCCATGGTGGCTCCTTATGCTGCAGCCGCGACGCGGGCGCTGAAGTCGATGAGGTAGGAGTCGGTGATGCGCTGCTGGAAGCCGAGGTCTTCAAGCGGCGGTACCGGTGTGTAGTTGTAATCGATGCGCAGCTTGCCAGCCTTGAGGGTGTCTTTGTCGTTGAGCTCCTCGTTGTACCAGCAGTCAAAGCCGAGCAGGTAACCGCCGGTCACCAGTTCGCGGCCCTTGGCCTTGATGCCCTCGATGATGTCTTTCACCAGGGTCGGGGTCATGGGCTTATCGACTGCCCACATGTGCGCGTCGGCGATGGTGTCGGCCAGCACCTGGGCGGTGCGAGTGTAGTTCTCGAAGCAGAACAGGGGATCGTCTGAACAGGTGCGGTTGCCCCAGTAGCGGAACCCGTTGGACTGGATCAGGCAGGTTATCTCGTTGGCGTTGAGCAGACCGACCTCGGTGTCGGGGTCTTGCAGATCCCAGAACAGGGCCTTGGTCATGCCATCGCCCCCGGTCACTGCGACGTTGGACAGGGTCTTGTGCCAGCCGATCTCTTTGTCGATAAGGGCCCGCAGGGCGGCGGCCTTGAGGCAGGCATCGAGCTTGACGCTGGCATTCGCTGCTACTTCCCACGCCGTCCAGTCGGCATGCACCAGCATCAGCTCACGGCTGGCGAAGTTTTCACGGTAGGCCAGGGCAGCTTCGATGGTTTCGGCGATGGTCGGCACGTAGGCAAAGGCGCGCAGTTTCTTGGCCATGCCAGCAAGGGCGGTGGCCACCGGCAGGGTGCAGTTGTCCGGCACGCAGAGGATGCGCGGCTTGACGGTGGTGACTGGGGCGGCCCGTTCCAGTGCCTTGAGGCCGGTGTAGCTGCCGTCTGGCTTGATGGTGCCGATGATGTTGCTGGTCAGTTCGGCTGCGTCGGCGCCGTCGGCCACGCGCACGGCGATGACGATGGTGTTGACGGTGTCATAAATGGTTTGCAGCGACTTCTTGAGGTTGCCGTTGCTGCCTGCTTTGGCGATGGCTGCCGGCAGGTTGGCAATCAGCACGGGTTTGTCGAGCGGGAAGTAGGCAGCATCAGCATCGGCGCTGGTGCAGACCATGCCGATCACCGCCGTGGCGACGGTGCGGATGGTGCGGGTGCCCTCGTTGATTTCCACGACGCGCACGCCGTGGTGAAATTGGTCCAGTGCCATAGGTTCTCCTGTTGTCCGGACGGAGCTTGGTGCATGTGATGCGAGCAGGGTCAGGATGCAGGGGCAGGGGATGACAGGCGAGCGGCGGCCAGTGTATCCGGCGTGGATACACTGGAACGGCGGTGACAAGGGGTTGATGAGCGGCTGTAACGAAACACCCCGCACAGGGCGGGGTGGTTGCGTTGGGTGTGGTTAGATGACCTTGTCCGGTTCGGTTGGCCATTGCGGTGCGTCAGGCCAGCCGGTTTGCTCTGGCACCTGTGTCAGCTCGTAGCGGTAACGCTGCCAGGCGGCCAACAGCTGGGCGTGCTCTGGTTTGGCGTAACCGCCCTCGACTGCCGGAGCAATGATTGCGATTTGCTGATTGGCCACGAGCAGCAGTGTTGTTTGCTGACTCTCTGCCATCTGTCGGCTATGCGCCTGTTCTGTGACCTGATCCGTGACCCACGATTGTTCAGCTTCGTCCCAGATAACAAATTGCCCTGGAGGTACCTGAGTGGTGACAGACTCCGGCAGTGGGCCAAGCTCCCCTATTGTCTGGGGGTGGGTGGTGGTTTTGTCATAAACGACAAGCCCCCTGTGGTCATCAACAAGCTCCCACTTGCTGTCATCAGCGGTTCTTACCCATGCTTTGCCAGCAGGTGCGTCACCAGATGGCCGATCCAGATAGCTACCAGCAGAAATGCCTGTGCCTTCTGATACCCATTCATGGCAACAGCCGGTGAACTCGTTGCTTTCTCGATCCTTTGTTGCTACTTCAACCCAGCCATCGCTTGTGGCAAAGCCATGTTCATCCAGGGTCACCCGTGGTTCAAATTGTTCCATTACGCTGCCCTCAGAATGAAGTTGAATGCGATATTGCGGGGACGCGATTCACTGCCGCCGGATGCTTTTATCGGTCCATCAACGCTGCCTTGAACACCCGAAATCAACTCAAGATGTTCGCTTGGGGAAATGACGTTACGGCCCAGTGCTGATAGCTCACTGGTGAGCGCACCGGGCCCTGAAATTGACAACTCTGCCGATCCGGCTGTTTTTTTGATCAACAAATTGTGGCGGTGAGCCTGGTTTTCACTGCCTTGATATGACAACAATTCACGCCCAGGGTCGAAACCCTTTCCGTTATCCCACCCGCGAAGAAACTGGCCACGCATATCAAATGGAATTACCCCTGATGGCCACAAAGCCCCGAGTTTTGGATAGGTAGCCTTGTTAAACGACTGGCCATTCGCGAGCAAAAAACGAGCGCCCGGTGGCGTTGCCGCTGGCCATGGCATCGGTATTCCGATTGGGCAGACAATGTCCAGTAAGGCTTCCAATGCCGCTTTCATATCTTTCGGTGCGACGGCGACCGATTCTAACAACCCAGCCAGCGCCTCTGTTTCTGTTGCCAGCCTGATCATCCCCTTTTGTATTTTAGAGGCATCAGGATGATCACGGCTTTCCCGGTGCGCTTTCATCACATCATCGACGTACTTGCGGGTAGCCAGCACCACTGAGGGGTCAATCTTGAGCTCGACCGCACTGGTGTCGCTGACGACCAGCACCAGACGGATGACCTGGGTTCGGCCTGCGCCACTGCTGAGCAACGGCTTGTAGGTATCCGGGCAGTTGGCGACGGCAATCAGGGTGCCGTCTTCTGAGAAAATACCGACCTCACGGATCCACCAGTCGCCGACGTCTTCCGGGATGATTTGCTCGGCCACCAGTTGTGCCTGGTTCAAGGGATCTTGAAACAGGGTGTTGAGCGGGGCGCGGCGTTTCTCCCTGACCAGTGCAGTTTGGGCTGCGTTGGGGGTGACCGGTTGGCCATTACCATCACCGACGGCCATGTGGGTGATTTTCAGCGGGATGCCCAGCGCGATGGCATTGGCAATTTTGGCCTGCCCGGCATCGGTGGGGATGGCGAAATAGATGGCGCTCATTAACTGGCACCTCCTGTCTGTTGCGGTTGAATGGTCAAGGTGTCGAGTGTGTGAGTGATGCCGCCGTGCCATTGTTGGCCACTGATCTCGATGGCTGCTGGGCTATAGGGGTAGATTGTCAGCTCGTCACCCAGGTAGCAGGCGGCCCCCAGATAGAGCGGGCCACGGGTTTCCATGCTGATGGCAAGGCCGGTCAGGTGACGGGTCATGGGTTTGGCATCGGCGATCAGCCGTTCCAGCTCTTGGTACATGGCCTCGGTGATACCGGTATCGAGTACACCGATGTCGAGCTTGAAGGTGCCCGGGGTGGCGGTAGGGGTTTCTTGCCACCATTCGAGTACCCGGATCAGAAAGCCGAGGGGTTCGACCACCCGACGAATGGCGCCGATGGTGCCCTTGCGGCTGTGGACGAAGTAGCTGTTGGCGATCAACTGGCGCTTGGTGGCCTCTGGCCATTTGTCATCCCAGCGGTCGACGCTCCAGCTGGCGGCCAGATAGGGCAGCAGGTGGGCGGGACAGGTCCAGGGTGACCAGAGGGTGCGCAACGGGATCGGCAGTTGTTGGGCCTGTGCCCCTGTGGTGGCCAGATTGCGTTCTGCTCGGCTGGTGCTGGGCGGCAACAGGTGGCTCATGGTGCCCGCTCCACGGTGAAGCCAGTGCAGTAGGCGGCCTGGGTGGCGCTGGGGGTGACGTCTGCCCAGCCGATCAGGCTGACCTTGCGCACCCCCTGCACATGGAGGGCGGCATCAATGGCAGAGCGGGGCACTTCGACCCCTATGCGGCGACGGGGATTGATGAAGGCGGCCAGACTGTCGCGTGCCGCTTGCAGGATCACGTCTGCTTCTGCGCCCTGGCTGTCGATATGCAGTTGGGCGGTGATGGTGTAGTTGATGATGCCGGCACTTTGCACGGTGAGCCGGTCGGCCACCGGGCGGACGTTTTCGCCGTTCAGGGCGGCGGAGACTTTGGCGATCAGGGTGGCATCGGCGGTACCGTTGCCCTCGGTGCTGAGAATGGTGACCAGCGCCTGGGCAGGAGATGGGCTGGAGCCTTTGGCATCTGCCACCTTGCCATCTGCCGAGAGGGCGAAATATTCATAGGCGCCCGTCGGGCCTGCCACGCTGAGGCCGTCCCACGCCATCAGGGCGCGCAGGCTGAGGGCGGCGTCATCTTCTTTGATTTCTGGCACAGGCGGGGTGGCGGTCGGGTCACCGGGCTGAATGGTGAGGCGCTTTACATTCCAGTTGGCCGCCAGATTGTCGAGGTCGGCCCCTTTTGCCCAGGCCAGCATGTTGGCCACGGCGGCTTCGTTGATGCGTTGGCGCAGGATCAGCTCCCGATAGGCATTTTCTTGCAGCAACTTGGTGATGGGCTCGGATTCGAGGTCGAGCGTGGCGGCGATGGCGGCTTGCTGATCTGCCGGATAGAGGCTGACGCAATAGGCTTTGCGCTCGGCGAGGATGGTTTCGAAATCGAGGGGTTCGATCACGTCTGGCTGGGGCAGTTGGGAGAGGGTGATGGTGCTCACTGGGCGACTCCTGTGGGGATGGTGATGCTGGCAGATTCAGGAGCGCCGCCATCTTTGCGCTGCCAAGTCAGTTCAACGGTCAGTGAGCCATCCATGCCGCCGCTCTGCACATCGACTTTGGTGATGGTGATGCGGGGTTCCCAGTTGATGAGGGCCTGCACGGTAGCGGCCATCAGGCGCAGGCGGGTGGCCTGATGTTGGGGCTGGTCGATGAGGTAAAACAGTTCGCTGCCATAGTCGCGGCGCATGACACGAGAGCCCACCGGGGTGATGAGGATGTCGCGCACCGACTGGATGATGTGGTTGGTCGCGCTGATGGCGCGGCCGGTCGCAGCGTTCATGCCGAGCCAGTTCATGCCGGGCCCCCTGTTTGGCCGCCGCCAGTGCTGACGCCGCTGTGTTTGTGGGTGGTGACTTCGACGTTGCCTATCTTGGCGGTGGCCGCGGTAATTTTGCCGCCGGCGGTGATGGTGGTACCGACCTTGAGCGCCTGGGTGCATTCCACCAGGGGGGTGATCAGCTTGACGGTGACGGAGGCCGTGATATTGGCAGACTTGATGCCGGTGGCGTTGAGCGCGCCGGTGGCCGGGTTGTATTCGATGACGGCGCCATCACTGTATTCGGTGCGATCGAGATCTGGATTGTCATCCTCGCGCAGTGGCTCATCTGCGGCGGTGGCGTTGAGTGAGCCGAGGATGTACGCATTGCGCAGATCGCCACTGACTGACAACAAGATGACCTGTTCGCCGATGCTCAGGCGGTGACGAGTACGGTTAGCCCCGGCCCTTTCTGTGGTGTAGGGCCGCCAGTTGGTTTCGATGTCGCCGGTTTTGACACGACATTCCCCTGAGCGCACGGCGGTGACGGTACCGATGCGGATCAGGTTGTCGATCAGGCGTTGGAGTTCGGTCTGGGTCGGTTGCATGGGGCCATTGTTTTGGGCAATGGCGAGTAAGGCGAGGGGCCGCCAGTGTATCCACGGTGGATACACTGGCGGCGGTGGTTATAGCCCTTTGGTTAGGTGGGTAAGCAGGGTGGTTTCGAGTTGTTCGCGTTCTTGTTCTGTGATGCCCAGCAGTTCACGCGCGGGGTAGCGGATCTCGCGGCCTTTGATGCGGTCTTTCAAGCCATATTGGTGGATGGTGGCGAGGCGGTTGGCTGAGCCAACAAACTCGACTATGGCCTGTGATTGGGTGGCGCTGGCCTTTAACCAGGTTCTGCTGGTGATTTTGAAGAACATTTTTTTGCGCAAGCGGCCCCTGCCTTTTTTCAACTTGGGCTGTGGCTTGCGCGGGGTCATGGGGCTGCCATCTGGCTGGATGTTTGTGCGGATCCGGCCTGCTTGACTGTCGCGCAGCTTGCGCGCCATTTCGCCCGCCAACTGGCGGCGGGCGGCGGGTTCCATGCTGGCCAGCAGGCCATCGGCCCATTGGGTCAGGCGGCTCAGGTCGTCGGTGGCCATGGCTGATGCTCCCCATTGATGAAGAGTTCCCAAGTGATGCCGTCGTAGGGGTCTTCCGGCGGCTCTGGCAGGTGCTCCCAGCCTATCCCCTGCTCGTTCTGCCAGACCCTGACCCGCTCGGTCAGCTTGACGGTGATGATGAGATCCATCAGGTCGTTTGCCAGATACTCGGCCTCGAAGGTGATGCCATCCTTGCGCCGTTCGTCGTTGGTCATCAGCTCGGGCTGGTGTTGGCGCAACCAGGCCAGCAGCGGCACCATGACCTGATCCGGGTGGCCGGCGAAATCTTCAATTCCGATAGATAGCGGGTATTGCCACTCGAACGAGAGTGAGCGGGCGCCGGTGCTTTCAACGTTACCCGGGGCGATGAAGATGTGCAGTTTGTCCGGATTGGTCTTGAGGTGCGGCACGCAGTTGGTCAGCACTTCACGGATCTGTTTTGGCTTTTCCATCCCCACTCCCTTGTTGTTGCTGCCGTTGCTGGCAGGTGATGAGGCTGTCGACTTTGGCGGCGCAGCTGGCCCAGGCGGCCTCGGTCTGGGTCAACAGGTCGAGCAGGTCGCCGTTATTGACCGGGCTGGCTGGCGGCAGCTGGCAGGGGGTCAGGCCCTGACAGGTGAGCCTGATAATCTGCGGCGCCGGTGATGGCGGGGCGCTTGAGCAGCCTGATAACAGGATCAGGCAGAGGGCTATCAGCCCAAGACCTAAGTTCAGCATTTTCACGTTTGAGCCTCTTGATGGTGTCGGCGCGGGTGGCGGCGGTCATCGACAGTTCGCCGAGCTGGTTTTGCAGTTGGGCTGCGGCTTCTGCCTGGTCGGTCAGCTCGCCGGTGAGGGTGGTGATGGTGGTGTCTTTGAGCTGTTCCCGCCGCTCGGCCTCTTTGGCCTTGTCGTCGGCGGCCTTGAGGTCACTTTGCAGGGTGGTGACCTTCCCCTTGGCGGTCGCCGCCGAGGTGGCAGACCAGCCCCAGCCGGCCAAGGCGATGGCCAAGGCGATCAGCAACCAGGTGAGGGGGGATCGCAGTAATGCCATTACGGTTTCCTCGGTGGTGGTGTGGGCTGCGGCTTATTCTGGCCACATCCTCTGAATGGGCAGATCACGCAGCCACCAAGCCAGCGTAATTCCAGACACTTCGCATCCAACTTGATGCAGGTTTTTCCTGCCAAGTGACTGCACTTAGGCCGAGGCATCTGCCACCTCCTTCACCGGATATACCTTGGCAAAGTGGTCGAATGCCTTGGCCAGCTTGGTGTCGTAGTCGTTGTCTTTGTAGGCGGGTCCGTTGTAGCGGCGGGCGAAGTCGGCCCATTTACGCCCTTGCAGGGCCTTGTGCATGGCGGCGTCTTGCTGGATGAAGCGGCACAGGGCGGTGAGGTGGTCGACCTCGCTGCGCTGCATGGCTGCCAGCCAGTCGCTGGCTGAGGCAAAGCCTAGTGTCTGCCAGTGGTAGCCCATGATCTGGAACATGCCCCAGCTGGCCGACTCGATGGCAGCATCCCGATGCAGGCTGATGGCCAGTTGCAGCCGTTCCCACTCGGCCGCGCCCCCTGCATAGCCACCGCGCTTGGGGTTGACCAGGTTGGGGTAATTGGCGGCCAGCTGGTTGGCGGTTGCCTTGCCCAGGTGTTTGGTGAGCTGCTTGTAGAACACGTGCCGCTCGAACAGCACCACGGGGCGCATGGCGTTGGTAAAGCCTTCACCGATGCTTTCGACCTGGGCGACGGTGGCCATGGTGGCGAGTGGCAGGGCCAGCAGGTCAGCCCCGCGCTGCATGTGGTGGATGGTGAGCTGGTTGCCGCGCTCGCTGCCAAGCAGGGCGGCCATGGTGCGGGGGCCAGCCTGACCGATGGCGACAATCATGTAATCCCGCTGGAAGGCGAGCAGGGCCTGTTTGGTGGCATCGCCAAACCAGCCGTCAGGCTCCACCGGATAACCGGCTTTGGTGAGGCGGCGTTGCAGATCGGCCACGGCGGTGCCGGTATCCCCTTTTTTCAGGCTCATGGCTGAAATCTCCCGTTCAGGTGGCGGGCGGTGGTTGGCTGCTGGCGGCGGCGCGGCATCAGGCGCATGACTGACCCCCTTGACCCGAGCAGGGCGGTCAGCACCACGGCGGCTAGCAGGACGGCGGCTGGATCCGGTGATGGCAAGACACCCAGCATGGCGCGCAGTGGCACGGAACCAGCGGCCACTGTGATGACCCATGCCAGCAGGGCAGGCAGGGGGCGGTAGTCGCCCCCGTTGCGGTTGAAGGTAGCCAGTCGCAGGGCGATGGCGGCGCAGATCATGGCGTAGAGGATGGTCAGCATGTCAGCCCCCTTTGCAGGCTTGGCGCTTACGCTGAGCCCATTTGATGAACAGGATTACCACTCGCGCCAGTTCAATAACGAACGCGCAAATTACTGCTTTCCCTAAGGTGCTCACCGGGTCTAGAGGTGCTCCGTTCAGAAACTCAATCGACATCAGCCACAAGCAGATTGCTGCCAATATCAATGCTGATTTCTCACCAATTATCAGGAGTACTTCCAGCCGCTTGACCAGAGAGAAAGCTGTCTTTTCCTGTTGTTTCATGTCAGCCCCCTTTGCGGAGTTTGAGCAGGTCTTCCGGCGTTTTGCGCAGGATCCACTGCAACAGGTGGACGGCCAGCGCCGAGGCCAGCATTGCACCGACGGCCCTGGGTACTTCGACACTGAGCGGCAGCACGCTGGCCAGCATGGCGGCAACCAGCGGAGCCGCCAGAGCGCCCGCCACGAAGGCGGCAACGAACAGGCCCGCCTTGCGCAGGTTGCCGAGTTCGGCGGTGGTGGCGATGAACACCAGCGCCCCGGCGAATGCACCGAGCAGGACGCCGGGGTCAACGCCCGGAAAGAGGGACAGCAGCGCCAGACCGGTAAGGGTGCTGGTTGCTGCACTGGATGAAATCGGTTCTGGCATCGTGCTCTCCTGTTGTTATCGTTTGCCGCCGTAGTGGCGAGCGGTTTGGAATTCGGTGATGGTCTGGCACTCGGCGCAGCGTTCGCAGCCCCGGATCGCTTCACGGCGCGCCTGCGGGATGGGGTTTTCGCAGTCGATGCAGTAGTGGGGGCCGGTGCCGCTGATGCGGGCGGCATGAATGCGGGCAGCGATTTGCTGATCGCTGATATCGGCCAGTCGTTCGAGTTCGTCGTCGAGGCGGCTCATGGTCAGTCCCATAGCTGGATCAGCGGCTGCTCGGCCTGGGTGGGGGCCGCTGGCATGTTGATGAGGGTTCCGGTCGGGATGATGGGGCCGAGCGTGGCCAAACCGGGGTTGAGGTTGAGCACTTGCTCTGTGATGCCTGCGGTGTAGCCGTAATGCCGGAACAGGATGAGATCGAGGGTGTCGCCCTGCTGGCTGCGCAGTTGCATCAGATCAGCTCCACTGTGTTGTGGGTGGTGCCGAGGATGTCGCGAATGGCAAAGCGGGCATCCCGGTAGAGGTCATCCGAGCTGATGATTTTGGCATCGGCCCCTTTGACGCCGTCGCCGGTGGCGCTGTAGTCGGTGTAACGCTCCAGCAGGTTAGCGCGGGTCATGGCATAGACGGCGCGCCGGTAGCTGTGCAGGTGCACCGATTCGTTGTTGATGACCTCGCTCGGGACGGCGGCCAGGGTGGCGTGGCCTTCGGCCTGACGGGCGCTGCGCCAATCTGCCAGGTCACGGTTGACGCTGGTGATGGCGTCGACCACGGCATGGGTGAGGCGGGCGGTGGTGACTGTGCCATCAAGCCGGACTGTTTCACGCAGGTCAGGCAGCGAGATCGCGGGCCAGAATGGACTGTTGGCTATCTCCCCTTCATCTGGCGCAGTCGGTGCTGTGGCAATGAATCCGGTGCTCATGGTGCTCCTGTGTTTGTTTATCCGCAGGTTGGGCGGTGGTCGGGCCGTCTGGTATGCCGCTGGCATTCGTTAGGCCCGAGCCGCCCAGGGTGCGGGGTTCGCTCGGTTAGCTGCCGCCGCCTTGGGCGTCGGGCTGCTGTTCTTTTTTCAATTCACGCTCGAGCACTTCGAGCTCTTTCTTGATGCCGACCTTGTCATGCAGTTCTATGGCGCGGCGGTAGTGCTCGGCGGCTTGCGGCTTGAGCCCTTCGGCCAGTGCGGCGCGGCCCACGGCCTTGTGCAGCTTGGCGCGTACCTGGTCGAAGATGTCGCAGGGTTCAAGCAGGCCGAGGTAGGCATAGAGCAGCCCGCAGCTGGGGCCGTTGCCTGCCTCTTGCTGCTTGATGGCGGTGTCTGCCACCTCTTCGGCGATCATGGTGGCGGCGGTGCGCTCGTAGAGATCGGGGGTGCTCAGGCCGTGGCGGATCACGTAGTCGGCCATGGGGAAAGCCCCTTCGAGATCGCCGGTGTCGAGGTGCCAGAGCATGACGGTCACCAGGACGTCATCTTGTCCGCCCCGGTCGGCGGCCAGAAGGCCATCAATCCAGGGTTTGTAGACGGCCAGCATGGGGCGCTTGGCCTCGATCTTGCGCTCGATGCTCTGGATGCCCTTGAGGGTGCGGCGGTGTTCGGCCAGCTGCATCAGTTGCAGCTCGTAGGCATTGGCGCGTTGTTGGTCGAACTGAGGATTGGCCGCCCCTTGCAGGGCGGCCAGTGCTCTTTCGCGGTGGCGACGGGCGGGAGTCATACCACCCCCTTACGCGCCGGGGGCCGGGTTCGGCCCCATGACGATGTTTTCGACCAGGGCGGCGCAGTCGTAATCCTCTACTACGTAGGCATCGTTGGAGCTTTCGTAGTTGACGATGCGGTTGCGCTTGGGCTCTTCCTCGATATGGCGGCGGCGGGCTCCGTCTTGCCAGTAGATAGAGAGGTTGCTGAGTTTGGTGATCAGCAGAGCGTCTTCCGGGAAGAAGGGGACGCGCACAGCCTTGAGCCCGCCGATCTGCTTCTGGCTCACCAGCACCTGGCCTGCCAACTTGTTCTGGTTGTCGCTGGCGTCGTTGATTATGGGGAAATACTTGTCGGACAGCAGCTTGCGACCGCAGATCACCACCAGATCGGTGTCGTCCTGGAACCAGGGTTTAATCAGCTCGTTGACGGCGTCGAACACCAAGGCGTCGAGGTTCTTGTAGTCGCCGTCGGTGGTATCCACGTAGATCTTGCCGCTTCCCTCGGTGCCCTCGCTCATGACTTGGGCCGGTGCATCTGTGCGGATGTGCTGCAGCCAACCGATGTTGACGTCTTGCAGCAGGGGGTTTTCATTGCGATCGGTGTCGGGAGCCGCGCTGGTGCCGTGCCAGCCGATCATGATCCGGTCCAGCCCCTGGCGGGTGATGATGGCATCGCGAATACGGGTCTGGAAGTCGGGGAATTTGGCCCACGAATCGAGTTGGGCGTAGCCGATCATGGTGTCGTAGTTGGTCTGGGCGCACTCGTAGTTGTGGTCATACAGGGCGGCCGGGTTGTTGGGCTGGCGGTCCTTGCTATCGGTGTTGGTTCGGCCCGCGATGGTGCTGCTGATGCCGATGCCGACCTTCTGGCCCTTGAGTTCATCCACCGGCACCATGTTGATCATGGAAAGGAAGGCGACCGACTCCTGCATCTTGGTTTCCAGGGTCTGCTGGACGCTGGGTTGCACGCTGAACTGCACCATGGCGCTGGTGATGGCGTTGAGTGTGGCCACCTGGCCGGTGAACTCGTTGAACTTCTGGCGGGTTTCGTTACGCATGGATGGGGTCCTTAGCAGTCAGTTTGAATGGTGGTGCCTTGGGCGCCGGTGGCGGGCTGGCGCTTGTGGCTGAAATCTTCCTGGCGTTCCAGCGATGCTTTCAGCTCGTTGAAGGCTGTTTCCAGTTCGCTGGTTTTGGTGACGGCGTTTTTCAGCTCGTTGACGGTGTTGGCCAGCTCGTTGAATTTCCCTTTGGTCTTTTCTTCGAGGCTGGTCACTTCAGTGGCTACGGCTTCCACGGCCTGATGCACGTCGGCGAACTGTTCTCCACTGGCCTGATCGCGGCGGGTGAACATGCCCTTGACCTTTTCGAGCAGTGACGGGCCTTTGTCGCCCTCTTCGATTAATTCGACTTCGGTTTCGATGGCGCAGGTAAACAGGTTGGTCGATTTTTGCTTGCGCGCAGCCAGCGGGCTTTTGTCGCCAGCACCGGCGCAAAACTGGAGGTATTCGGTACCGAGGCTGGCGGGGGTGTTGGTCACGGCCAGCCCTACCAGGTAGGCCTCGCCGGTACCGGCAAAGTCCAGATCCAGCTCGACGGAGGTGTAAACCTTCTGGCGGGCTTTGTTGAGTTTGATCAGGTCTTCGGTCGGGTCGATATCGGCGAACAGGGCAATTTTCTTTTCGCCGTCGATCTCGACCTCTTCGGCATAGACGGAGAGCACGTCGCCATAGGCGCGAAAATCGCTATCAGGGAACGGGCTGAGGTAGTGTTCGAGGTTGACGCGGGCGCCGTACTTTTCGCGGTTGTAGTTTTTGGCTGCCTGGGTGAGCCATTCCGGCGCGATGGTGCGGCCGTCGGTGGTTTGGCCTGCCACCGCGACGCGCTTGAATTTTGCTTTCTTCGCCATGAGCTGGGATCCCTTTGGTGATTGGGTGGTGATGTCGCGGTTATGGTCTGGGTGACAGGCGGGATCGTGCAATCGGCGGCCAGTGTATCCACGGTGGATACACTGGCGCGGGCGTCAGGGTGCTTGTCTTGGTCGGTAGACTGGCGCCATGACTACAGCACCGTTACTTTTCCCCCATATCGAACCCAGACGGCAGGCCATGCACCTGTTCTTTCAGGGCTACCCGCTCCGCGCCATTGCTGAATTGCTGCAGACGCCGGAGGGGACAGTCTCGACCTGGAAGAAGCGCGACGGCTGGGATGACATCAAACCCATTGACCGGGTCGACTTCGCTATTGAGGCGCGGATGTGCCAGTTGATCGCCAAGGATGTGAAGAGCGGCGGCGACTTCAAGGAGATTGACCTGCTTGGCAGGCAGTTGGAGCGGATCGCCCGGGTCAACAAGTACAGCAACGGCGGCAATGAAACCGACCTCAATCCCAAGGTAGCGAACCGTAACAAGGGGCCGAAGAAGGCGCCCGAGCGCAATGTGGTAGAGCCCGAGCAGCAGGAACGGTTAATCGAGCGGTTCGAGTCGACCATGTTTGGCTATCAACGCACATGGTACGAGGCGGGCAAGCTGCACCGGATCCGCGACTTGCTCAAGTCGCGCCAGATTGGGGCCACTTACTTCTTTGCCTTCGAGGCGTTCATTGATGCCCTGGTGACCGGGCGAAATCAGATTTTCTTGTCTGCCAGCAAGGCGCAGGCCCATGTGTTCAAGCAGTACATCATCCAGTTTGCCAAGGAGGAGGGGGTTGAGCTGAAAGGCGATCCCATGGTGCTGCCGAACGGGGCGCACCTCTATTTTCTCGGTACCAACGCCCGCACCGCCCAGAGTTACCACGGCAACATCTACATGGATGAGTATTTCTGGATCCATGGCTTTCTTGAGTTCCGCAAGGTGGCCTCTGGTATGGCGATGCACAAGAAGTGGCGCCAGACCTACATTTCCACCCCTTCCAGCCTTTCTCATCCTGCCTATGCGTTCTGGTCTGGTGCCAACTTCAACCGGGGCAAGGCCAAGGCCGACCGGGTCGAGATTGACCTGAGCCACGCCAATCTGGCCGGCGGCAAGCTGTGCGCCGATCGCCAGTGGCGGCAGATTGTCACAGTCGAGGATGCGGTGCGCGGGGGCTGCGACCTGTTCGACCTAGACGAACTGCGCGGAGAGTATTCCGAGGATGAATATCGCAACCTGCTGATGTGCGAATTCATGGACGACACGGCCAGCGTGTTCCCGCTCGCTAGCCTGCAGCGCTGCATGATTGACAGCTGGGAGTTGTGGGAGGACTACAAGCCCTTTGCGCTGCGCCCGCTCGGCAGTCGGCCAGTGTGGATCGGCTATGACCCGGCCAAGGGTGGCAAAGGTGATAGCGCCGGCTGCGCCGTGCTGGCCCCGCCTGCGGTACCGGGCGGAAAATTTAGGGTGCTGGAGCGCCACCGCTGGAGCGGGATGGACTTTGCCGCCCAGGCCGAAGCCATCCGCCAGATGACGATCCGTTACAACGCGGCCTATATCGGCATCGACTCGACCGGGATCGGGGAGGGGGTATTACAGCTGGTGCGCCAGTTCTATCCCGCCGTGACCGAGATTCAGTACAACCCAAGCATCAAGATCCGCATGGTGATGAAGGCAATGGATGTGATCGACAAGGGGCGGCTTGAGTTCGACAGCGGTTGGAATGATTTGGCCGCCGCCTTTATGAGCATCCGCCGGGGGGTAACTGCCGGCAAGATGCCTACCTTTGAGGCGAGCCGGTCAGAAGAGACCAGCCACGCCGATATTGCCTGGGCAACGATGCAGGCCCTGTTACATGAGCCGCTGGCAGGCGCCAACGGTACCAATACCGGTTCTATGGAGTTTTTCTAATGAGCAAACGTCGCAATCGTCGCCCCTCTTCAACCCCTACGCCGCCGGTGACGGCGACCCAGCCATCCGGTGGTGAGGCCATCGAGGCGTTTACCTTTGGCGAGCCGGTGCCGGTCTTATCGCAGCGGGAGGTGTTCGATTATCTTGAGTCGATGCACAACGGCCGCTGGTATGAGCCGCCGCTCTCGCTCAATGGCTTATCGCGGGTCTATCGGGCCGGGGTGCATCATGCCTCTGCCATCCAGGTGAAGCGCAACATCTTGCGATCGTGTTTCATCCCTCATCCGAAACTGAGTCTGGCGGGCTTCACTGGGTTGGCGCTGGACTATCTGATTTTTGGCAACGGCTACTTGCAGGCGGTGCAGAACCGGCTCGGCGGGGTGCTGCGCTATGACCATCTGCGCGCCAAGTACACCCGGCGTGGGCTGGATATGGCCACCTATTGGTGGATTGCCCAGCCTGGGCAGGAACAGGAGCTGCCCGCCGGGCGGGTAGGCCATGTGATGGAGAGCGACATCAACCAGGAGATCTACGGCATCCCCGACTACGTTGGCGGATTGAATTCGACCTTGCTGAACGAGTCGGCCACCCTGTTTCGCCGCCGGTACTATGAGAACGGCAGCCACGCCGGTTTCATCATGCACATTACGGACCCGCTGCAGAATGAGGGGGACATCACCAAGCTGCGGGAGGCGCTACGTCAGAGTAAGGGCCCCGGCAACTTCCGCAACCTGCTGCTCTACACCCCCGGTGGGAAGAAAGACGGGGTGCAGCTCATCCCGGTGGCAGAGGTGGCGGCCAAGGATGATTTCCTTTCCATCAAGAACGTGAGCCGCGATGATCAGCTGGCCACCCACCGGGTACCACCCCAGCTGATGGGGGTGATGCCGAACAGCACAGGCGGGTTTGGCAATGTGACGGAGGCCGCCCAGGTGTTCGACGTCAATGAGATCGACAGCATCAAGGCCAGCCTGCTGGCGATGAACGACTGGGCAGGGGAGGAGATCATCAGGTTCAATCCGTACAAGCTCGCCGCCGGTACCGAACCGGCCAGCCAGGGCGATCAGCTGCGCTGACACGGCCAGCGCATCCCTACCACCCCGCCATCTGGCGGGGTTTTCTTTTGCCCCGCGACTGACTAAGCCACACCCAGACTCAGCAAGGTTCAGAGCTTGCCGCAGTCATCCCTTGCATACGCGCACCAGCGGCCCGCTGTGAGATCGCCCTTCAAACCCAAGGAACCCGCAAGGCCAGATCCAGCACGTGCGCCCTGCGCTCGCTGGCGTGGCCTGCTGGGCGGTGGTGAACCCCCTCCGCACCGCTGGCGCGCAATCGGGACCCCGCCTCGCCTGCCCGCTTTATGTGTAGAAAATCATGCAGGTGAACGACGCGGGGCGGGGAGCGGCTCCCCGCGCCAGCACTGGCCGCGCGTGTGGTAGCTGATCCTTTTTGCGATCCTTCACATTCCTTCAGATATTTTCAAAATAAAATTTGGTTATGTAATTACTTTACGAGCTATCTGGGCTGGTGTTGTGTCGCGGGCTAGGAATAAAACACAGCCTGCTTTGGTTGTTGGCGGGTGTTACTCTGTTCACCAATACATATCTGGCACAGCGTAAAAAAACCCACGATACTCGTGGGCTGATTAAGACTTTATAATTGGTGGGTGTTATTTTATTTGCATCAAAGGATTGCCTATCTCTTTTATGTATTTAATTCCGATTTTTTGGGATGAGCTGTAGTTTAGGTGTGTACCATCCATTCTAAATATGATGTCCCCATCAATAAATGGAGTGCATCCTGATTCATTACAAAGGACATCATTAGGGTCAATCAACGTCACATTAGACCGGCTATTAGCTAGCCTGAATTCTTCACGAGCTTTCTTGGGACCATCATAGGGATATCTTACAGAAGACTGAATAACATGTTTTTGTTTCATTGCTATAATTTTCCCTATTTGCTCACGACCAATGGCCTTGAACGGTCTTGCTAAAATAATAACGTCAACCCCCTTGCCTACTAGTTCATCAATAGCATTCATTCTCATGGAATAGACTTTGTCACTTATATCGTTTCCATTTATATTATAGGTTTTTAAAGCGCTATTATTTTCGTTATAGTGGTCAAAATAATCTGATATTATAACAGCTTTCAATGTTGAGCCATACTCAATGCGTTCTCTCGTGTATTTCAATACCTTTTCAATTTGCTCTATAGGCGGTTTTGTATTTATTTGTGTGACATAAACGTTGGGGATTGATGGTGTTATACTTCTCATTGTATCAGCAACCATTAAGCCAGCATCTTTAGCAAGTACATCAATAAAAGGTGTATATGCATTTCCAAATGAGTCGCCAATCATCAAGACATCAGGCTTGTCTTTTTTTATGCCTAGATAACATTCATTGTAATTTCCAATTTTCATTGTTCCCATGCACTCTTTTCTAATCACATGTGCGGTATTAGTCTCTTTAAGCTCGTCAAACATTCCATTCATTCTGGATTTCATACCTTCCGTTTCCACTGTTACGTAAAGGAATATTGCCGATACCGCAACTGGTAATAAATAAAATGAAGGGATTATAAATTTTGGTTTATTTTGTTTTTTTGATGGGACTTCAATAAAATGATAGCTAATACATGCGGTAGCAATAGATACTACAACTAGTATTGATGCATTGATTAAATCAAGCTCAATACCTCTATATTTTGCAAGAGCTATTATCGGCCAGTGCCATAAGTATAAAGAGTATGAAATTTTACCAATGTAGACAACTGGTGATTGAGAGAGGAATCGATTAACAATTCCGCCTTGAGATGAGATTAGCAGTACTGTTCCTATGGTTACAGGGATAGCAAGTATTCCTGGAAATGCGCTAGAGTCATCAAGCATCATCGCACTTGATACAATTAAGATGATACCAATAATTGAGAATATGTTTTGATATCTACTGGTTGATGATGTATATATAGGATTCATAGCTAATATAGCACCAGCCATCAATTCAAATAATCTGAATGGTAGCATCATATAGGCCATGTTCTTGTCTATATTTACATATAGCCAAGAAATTAAAATGGAGCCAATGAAGATAAGTGAGTAAACTGCATTCTTTAAATTGTTTTTTGTTGTTTTGTGAAATGCAATTAAAAGCATTGGCCACACTAGATAAAATTGCTCTTCAACTGAAAGTGACCAAGTATGAAGTAGAGGTTCAAAAGTGGATGATTCAAAGTAATTTGTATGAGAGAAAAAATAAAAATTACTCACGCCAAGAAGAGAAAAAAGAACTGTTTTACTATAAGAAATAAGGTCTTCAGGCATTAGGTAGTATGAGCAATAGATGGAAATAAAAAGTACCATAAAGAAAAATGCTGGGACAAGCCTTTTAACTCGCCTTGTATAAAAGGAAAGAAATGTAAATGTTTTATCTTTTATTTCATTATTTATGATGGATGTAATTAGAAAGCCTGATATAACAAAGAATATATCAACACCAATAAATCCACCATTAATGGGAATGTTTGCGTGATATAAAACCACTAATAGTACAGCAAGTGCTCTTAATCCATCAATGTCAGCTCTATATCTCAACATATATTAACGTTACCTGAAGTTACTACTTAATACCACACAACTTTTTAAAGTTGTAGTTGTTATTTACAGTGATAGATAGGATGTGTATTTTTCATGTTCCATGAAAGCAGATCTCTTATGATTAAATAAAATATCATAAATAAATTATATGCTTTCGGTGTTATACCTTATTAAGGTGGCCACCCTATGTTTTTACTCTCTATAACTCTATCAGGGATGATAAACCCGAGGGAAGATGTAAACAAGTATCTGATGTTAGATCATAAACTCTATTTACCATGAACTTTTATCATTTTTAGATCAGCGCCAATGGGCCGCCAGCTATTGGAGTCCGTTAGCCAGTGGCCTCTCTGAGGACTCGCTAAAAACAAGAATGGGGAGCGGGCCGCCGAGAAGCTGCGGGGGGAGGGGATGTGCTGCCGGCATGTGACCCTGTTCATTCGCACCAGCCCGTTCAGCGACCGGGAGCCCTATTACGGCAACCAGGTGAGCACCAAGCTGGCGATGTCCACCCATGACACCCGGGCGCTGCTGGCTCTGATCCCGGAACTCCTCCCCCGCATCTGGCGCGACGAGCAGCGTTACCAGAAAGGGGGCGTCATGCTGGCCGAATTCACCCCCGCCAGCATGCAGCAGGGCGACCTGTTTGCCGCACAGCAACAATCCCCCCGCAGCGAGGCGCTGATGCAGGTCATCGACAAGATCAACCAGGGGCGGTTGGGGAAGGTCTACTTTGCGGCCCGTGGCCGCGATACCCGGGAGTGGATGATGAAGCGGGAGCAGTTAAGCCCCCGCTATACCACCGCGCTCGGCGAGCTGCCGGTAGTGAAGTGATGACGGCGGCGGGAGTCAGTACATCCGTTCGATCTGCTTGCCAAAGCTCACCATCATCCATCCTGCGGCAAAAAAGCTGGCCCAAGTGAGGAATCCTATGAAAGTCTCCGGGATCATGGCCTGGATGATGGGCCACTGGTCAAACAGCCCTGGTGGGGTGGGCAGTGTCGCTTTGCCATCTGTAATGGTCTGGAGTCTGGTAAAAGCCCGTTCGAGACGGCGTTCAAACATGAGCGTTCTGACGCCCAGCATCAGTGCCCCCAAAGAGGACAGCATCAGCAGGCCACCGAAGAATTTCATCACTCCGGGCTCCATTATCAGAGATGCGAGCATATCTTTCAGGCGTTCCACCATTGCTATAAAGCCCTCCTGAGTGATTTAGCGAAAAGCCCACGCAGCTATTTCACCACCACTTGTCTTCGTCTACTTTTTGCCAGATGGCGCGTTTGAACTCCGCATCGCTCAGATTACCTTGGCTCATCGGGGGCTCATCAATCCAGCGAGTCAACGCACTGAACTCATCATAGGGAACCACAGGGGAGTGATGGGCACCCGGTGAGGTTTGGTGATGCTGTCTTTGGAGCAGGACAGCCGCATAGGCACGCTCACCAGGCGTGAGCATGTTAAGCCAGGTATCAATCTCATGTTGAGGCCAATACCGCTCCAGGATGAGCCTGCAGCGCTTCTCGATGGCTTCGCTGCCATGTAGCTGGGGTGTGTAGGACGTTTGCTTATTGCTCATCTGCTCTTTCCTCCATAGCCAGCGCCTTGATATGTGGCTTCATACTGGGCAGAAATTCCCGAACCTCTTCGGATGAAGGCGGGTTGATAGCGGCATCCGTTACCCAATCGATAGACTTGCGCAGTTCGTCAAAGGCGATCTCGAAATCAGCATCCGACAAATTCTTCCCAAATGCCAGACTCCCGTGAGTCAGAACAGCACTGCGTACCCGCATTCTGAGCTGTTCCTGGCGTAATGCCTCTGCATCATCAAAGGCTTTTTCAACCTCAGCATCAACTACTCTCAGCATCTGTTTGCTGCAGTGCGCCGGTGCGCCGGTTGCCCCCGGCCAGTGACGGGTCACAATCAGCCGATCGCTGACCAGGCGCACGTACTGGCCACCGGCATTGATGATGCTGCCGTGTTGCAGCAGGGCGGCGTTGCTCGCATCAAGACCCATTCGGCTCAACTCTTTAGCCAGAGTGGATCCTTTAACCCCTGATTTGGATCCTTCCGTACAGTTATTGAAAGAACTCCAAGGGGCGCAGCTGCCGCTGCTCAAGGTCAACTCGCTGCGCTCGCCCACTGCATGCTCGCGCTGCTCGCCCAAACCCGACACCGCAGCCCCCTTGCGCACTATCTGCCAGCCTTCGGTGCGGGTGACGGCCGTGGTCATGCCAACGTCGGTGATCAGCCCCAGCAGCTTGATCACATCCTCTCCGTATTTGTTGGCGGCTTCGTCCATGCGCTTGGAGAGGCGGATCAGGTGCTCTTTGCGTGGGGCATCAATGCCTCCCATGGCGTTGATGAAGTCGCCCCAGCGGGCGTTTCTAGCCGCGTGGCGGGCTAATTCCAGCACACAGTCCCATTCGATTACGTCTTCACCTAGGCGGCGCAGCTCGCGCCACACGCTCACAGCAGGACCGCCGATCTGCTGAAACTGGCGGATGCGCCAGCAACTGGCCCAAGCGGCCACGGCGATGGTGGTGTGGTCAACGGGGGCCTCGGCCTCGTAATCCATCCCCACGGCATGGCCGTCAATGTTCTTGGCGATGTATTTGGCGATATAGCCGGTGGCGCTGCCCTTGGTCGGGTCTATCTCTTTCCAGTTCACCCTGGGGTTGATGGCTTTGATGGTCTGCTTATCAGTGATGTCGAGCAGGCTCTTGATGTGCGGCAACTTGTTACGGATGCGCGACTGGGCCAAAGCGTTCAGCTCGGCACCGTTGGGCATTTTCAGCTCGTCCCGTTCGGCCGCGGTGAAGTGGAAGGCCAGCAGGGTCAGAAAAACGTGCTGATGTTCCGGGTTGATGAACAGCAGGCAGTGCCAGTGCGGGGTGGCGTCGTGGTGCGGCTCCACTACTCGAAAGCCAAAGGCCCCGACCTTTTCCCGCGCCAGCGCGGCACGAAAGCGGGCCCACTGTTTGCACAGCAGGCGGTTTGTCTCGGTCGGGGTGGCGTTGTTGAAGTCTTCGTTCTGGTAGGTCTTGGACTTGTCCTGTTTACCCACCCGCCAGGCGTGATAGCTGGATGGAGCGGTCAGGGTCAGGAACAGGCCCAGTTTGCCCTGCTCCTGCGCCATATCCTCAAAGCCGCGCATGCGCACCATCAGCTCATGACGGCGGATCTCGGGGTTGGCCACGGATGCCATGATGGCGTCCGTCAGATCGATCTCTTGCCCCAGCTCTTCGTTGACGGCGCTCATGTTCTCCATCCATGCCCGCTGGGCCGCCTTGCGCTGGGTGAACTCGCGCACGGCGTGGGCGCTGGCGTAGGGGCTGACCCCTTTGCGCACCTGGCCGGTGAGGATGGCGATCAGCTCGCAGTAGATGGCCCAGGCGCGGTTGATCTTGCGCAGCCACCAGGACTCATCGAGCAGGCGAACCAGCAGGCTGGCGGCGGCTCCTTCGAACTTGTCCACGGCAGGGGCCAGATTGTCCCGCTCTGCGTCGGTCAGCGGTCTTTCCAGCAGGCGCTCGGCGTGGGTGCGGGGGTGAACCGGCAAGGCGGGGCAGAAGTGCCACGCCTGCGCCTGAGCGCCAAGGTCAGCCAGCAGCTCAGTAGCGGTGCGCTCGTTGGCTCCGCTGTTCAGCAGTTGCTGGCAGCGGCGCGCCCACT
Organism: Aeromonas sp. D3; assembly: GCF_027705025.1. NCBI lineage: Bacteria > Pseudomonadati > Pseudomonadota > Gammaproteobacteria > Aeromonadales > Aeromonadaceae > Aeromonas > Aeromonas sp. D3. The sequence continues at coordinate 57,194 of NZ_JAPDBE010000003.1, forward strand.
CGGCGGCGACCAGTTCGCGGCGCATGTCGTTGCGCAGGTCGACCACCGGGATCGGGAACCGGCTTTGCGCAGCGGCGCACACGTCAACGATGCGGCGCAGCCAGACATTGGCGGTTTTCGGGTTGGCGGGGTAGCGGTGCAGGTAGGTCTTGGCCAGCGGCTTGGCAACGTGCCACTCGACGCGGGCCAGTTGCTCGGCAGCGCCGGCCATATTGATGGCATGGTGGCCGACCAGGTAGTGCTGTGGCAGCTGGATGCCCTGCAGGTTGTTGATGGGTTCGTTCACTTGCACACCCCGCACTTGCCGTTCACATACTCGTTGGGTTGCAGGTAGCGGCCGCACTGGGTGCAGGTCGGTACCATGTCGAGGGTTGCCAGCCGATCAGACCAGCAGGTGGTCTCGCAGAAAAACAGGCTGGTCATGCGGCTGCCGGACAGGATGACCGGGCGTACATGGCTGAAATCGCCGCAGCAGCTGCAAAGCATCGAGGGGCGGGCAGCAGGGGCAGCCTTCACCACGGTTTCACTGGCGGCGCGGGCCAGCGGCCAGCAGGTTTCGACGCAGTAGGGGTAAGACCGGCGACCGTGGCGGCCAGCTACCGGCATGCACACGGCGGTCTGCTTGCACTTGGTGCAGGGCTCCAGGGTGACCATTTGTACGGCGGAAAGGCTGTTTGCAGGGCGCAGGGCGCCCAAAGCCGGGGCAAGCCCGGCTGGTTTTTGGTGGGTCATTAGATGGCGCCTCCGTTGTATGACTGGCGCAGACGGGCGGCAGATTGGCGCTCGCAGCGGCGGGCCGCGCGCACCATGTTCAGCAGGGTTTTGATATAGCTGTGGGGGCGGCAGGGACGGCGACGGGCATCCAGCAATTCGAGTTGGTATTCCCGGCGGCGCGCTGCGTCGTTCAACATGGCATCAAGCCAGAAGTCGTGGATCATTTGATGGTCTCCCCCAGTCCGTGGAGTGGCTCGCACTCGGCCCACCACTCGGCGATCTCCTTGGCCAGTGCGACCTCGGCAGCGCCCAGCGCCAGCCAATACACGGCGCGGATGGCGCCCAGGGCCAGCAACTCCTGGGCGATGTTGCGGTTTCGGCGGGCATCACTGCCCGAGGTGTTGAACTCCTCCTGCGCTGCTTCCCAGTGCTTGGTCAGTGGGCTGACCGGCGCCGGTGGTTGCATATGGGCGGGGCCCGCCTCTGTGGTGCCCAGCGCATCTTGCGGGGCTTCGAGTTCGAACAGGTCGTCAGTCACTGTGCACCCCCTTCGACTTGGCTGTAATCCGGCTCGTCAATGGCGACATGGCCAGCCTCTACACGGATGGAGATCCCCAGTTCGCCGCAGCAGCAGAGCGGGGCAGTGGGTACCAGGCGCGCTTCGTTCTCGGCTATCCACTGTTTCAGGCAGGCCAGGGTCATGATGGTCTTGCTCATGCTGCGACTCCTTCCAGTACACAGGCGCGGCCAGAGGCCAGGGTTTCGATACGGGCGGCGTGACGCTGGCCTCTGAGCCAGTGACCGCGCACTTTGATGTAGCCATGGCGCACCAGGTAGGCGACGGCATCGGCAGGGGATTGGGCGGTGTGCTTGCTGGTGATGGCGATCATTGGGCACCGCCTTTCAGTGCATGGGCAAAGGGCGGCTGGAATACCACGGTGCTGTCTGGGCAGCTGGCCATATCCATGCCGATGATGTGCGGGCCGTCCATAAACGGCATGTCACCATCAGCCAACGGCTCGACTTCAACCGCTGGCGGCATGAATACCAGCCCCTGCTCATCGTCCTGCCATGTAAAGCAGCCCTTGGCATCGGTAAACAGCCATTCGTCGGCGGCTTGAGGGTTGGCGATGGCGAACTCGTTGAACAGCTTGAGGAAAGCGAGATCCCCGGATGGAGTGCTGCCAACCAGCACCGGCGGCCGCTGGCCACCCTGCAGGATCTCGAGGCGCTTGGTCAGCTCGGCGTAGATGTCGAGCAGGGCCAGCTCGTCGGCCAGTTCGGCCAGCGCCTCAAGGCTCGCCTCAATGGCGAGGCTGTGGCAGGCCCCGAGCTGGGGGCGGTGGGTATTAATGAGGCTGTTCGCGACTTTGCGGATCGCCTGTTCTGCTGTAAGATTGTTCATGAGGTTTACCTCGCTGATTGATTGAAAGCCCCGCTGGTGCGCCAACACCGATAGCGGGGTTTTTTATTGGCCGTTTCCGGCCACCTTTTTCATTACCGCTCTGCGGCTTTCCAAAATGCTGGCCTGCTCGTTGAGCTCAGCCCGGCGCTTGTCTTCGTGTTCTGCCTGCTCCTGTTCGCTACGGCTTGGCCCTTCAATGCGGCGGGTGGTGCGGTGCCATTCGCGGCGGTGCAACACTGACCCGTCGAATTCCCGCAGGGTGGCCAGCAGGTCGCCCAGGGCGAGGCGGATCGCCTCTTGTTGTTCAAAGTCGAGCTGGTCCAGCTCCTGCCCGGCTGTGGTGGTTGATATACCGGCCGCATAACAGATGACTGAACGGGCCTTGGTTGGCAGGCGTGACCAGCGGCTGGCCGCCCCATTGCGGCCGAACTGGGCGCGCAGATCTGCCAGTGCCTTTTCGCGGGCGCTGGGTTGCTGAACGAGCTCGATTACCTGTGCTGTGTTCATGGGGTGGCCCTCTCTTATGCCTGCAGCAGCTTGGTCAGCCAGTGCGGGCGGGGTTGTTGGCGTGGCGTAAAGCGCAGGGCGCCACGACGGCCTTGGCAATCTTCCAAATAACTGCCATCACAACGGGTGGTGTTGCGCATTACCGGCTCGTCGCAATCGCTCACGACAGTGGCGCGGGTGAACAACAGGAACGGCAGCGGGATCAGCCCCGGCTGCTCGGCGCGAAGTTTCATGCTTTCTCCTTGGTCTTGTTGCGCACTTCCTCTACCGCTTTGAAGGGGTGGATGGTTGAACGGAACGGGGCTACATCCTTGAAGTTGACCCCCGGTTCCCAGTGGCGACCGACGCCATTGAGCTTTTGCAGGTTGATGGCGGGGTTGGGGGTGGCGCTGGCAACGAAATACCCCGTCACCTCGACGCCGACCTGAAATACAAATCCGCAATCGTCGTTGTTGCAGCGGCAGCGCAGGATCCCCGTGAGCGGACTCATGCGGTTGGTGCTTCTGATATGGCTGCGAGAACCGCAATGCGGACACGGAAATCTCATGGTCTGGTCTCCTATGCGCCGAGGGCTGCGCGGGCCATATCGGCAGCACACGCAAGACCAGGGACGGCTTGAAATTTGTTTTCGACTTCGGTGGCGATCAGCACCAGGTGCTCGATGCCTGCCCAGATGCCGGTGACGACGGTGTTTCTGTGGGATTTGGTGACGCGGTCACCGGCGAGGATGGTGGTTGCCTGGGCAGTGACGCCCATGATCTGGGCGCTGGCGTTGAGCGCCTGCTGGGCGCGAGCCTCTGGGGCGGCGGTAGCAGCGGCGGGCAGGCGAACGGCAGTCAGGCCGCAATCAAACAGCAGGCCATCAAACAGGGTGTCGTCACCGGTGGCGTGGTAGAGGGCGATCAAGTCTTGGGCGGTCAGGTTGTGCCGCTCACACGCCGGATTGAATTTGTTGTGAAGCACGTGGCTGGTCATGCCGATGGCATCTGCCAGCTGGCTGATGTTGTGCGCCTGTTTGAACAGGTCGCAGGCCCCGGCAAAATGGCTGTGTGAGTGAGTGCGTTGGTTTGACACTTTATCCCCCTGTGCTCAATCGCTACCGTTAGGTCAGGCAGCAGCGCGTTGCGCTGACTTTTTGGTAGCGGCTTTGGCTACGCGATGACTGGAGTTCTCATGAACAAACTTGAAGTAGTTCGACGGCTCCTTGGTCATTTCGCGCCAGCGCTGCAGGTTGACCCACGGCTTATCACCAGGACGCAGCTTGGGAACGATGGGCAAGCGGCCATCGCTGATCATGTCTTGCGCGGTGCGCAGGGGCAGATCGAACTTGAGTTCGTCACGCAGCATGGTCAGGAAGGCATCGAGCGGGATGGCCGGCAGCATAGAGAGCGCCAGGCCTTGCTTGATGGTTTCCAGCTGGCGCAGCACTTCTGCCAGCGGGTCAACTTGCGGTTGAACAGCGTCACCTATCGGTGCAGCTTGCGCCCCTAAAGGCTGTTTTTCGGTGTCACGTTGCGTCATACTGCGCCCCTATGCGTTTACTTTTTACCTGTGGACAGAAAAGCACTCATAACCCCGACGATTGGTATGCTTTACTGATTTTAAGTAAGAGTATCCGCTGATGCGATATCGCGCAACCTAAAAGTGTGAGTTTGTGATTAGAGGTATATTTCTATGGAGATTCTTAACGCTACAGCCTTTGACCTTGAAGCGTTTTCTAAGCGAATGAAGCAGCTAGTAGGAAGAGAGACCTACAGTTCTTTTGGTCGACGGGTTGGTGTTAGTGATGCCGTCGTCAGGAAGTATTGCCTTGGTGAAACCATGCCATCCGTGGCGCTGGTGTCCCAAATCGCAGGGAACGATCCGGCTCTCTTTGTCTGGTTGTGCATGGGGATCGGTGAGGTTCCTGAGCAGATCGCAACATCCCCTATCAGCAAACTTACTGCTGACACTGACGGTCAGAACCATGACAACAAGGTTCTGAACGATTCACATGCTGCATATCGAGCCAATGCCGAAGACATCACCCTAATTGATAGCTATCACGTGTTTGCATCGGCTGGGTATGGTTCAGTGATCGCGGATGAGTTGAAGCTGGCTCCCGAACCTTTCAGAACTGATGAGTTGAAAGAGGATGGCCTTAAACCTGAGCGGTTGGCCATCATCCGAGCAAAGGGCGATTCGATGGAGCCCACCATCAGTAACAACGAGAAGATTCTGATCAGCCTGTGCAATGGAGAGTCCTTGCGCGATGGCATCTATGTACTGCGAATCGGTGACAGCCTGCTGGTAAAGCGAATTCAATTTGACCCTTTCGGGGGCCTCAAAATAATTTCTGACAACCCTGTTTATGGTGAGCAGGTCGTCACAAAAGAACAGCGCCAAGATGTTCATATTGTTGGTCGAGTTGTTCGGGTAGGTAAAAAATTCTGATATAGCAGGGGGCTAACCGTGTTTGATCTGTATTCTGCCGAGTCAATTATCTATCAAGGCACTGAGCTGCCAGTTTTCAATCTCCTCTACATGAGCAACAAAGGGGTTATCTCTGCCAAGCGAGTGGCGGCATATCACTCTGACCCTGTGCGCCAACTGGTGTACGGCATGCAGATGACGATTGCGACCGATGATGATGACGTTGCGATGTCATTTGAGTTGCCCACGTTTGTCTCTTTGCGAACCGATAGAGTGCTTGATGTATTTGCGACCCAAGAGGAAGCGGCCGCAGCCTTCGAACAGGTCAGCAACCTGTATGCAGACCGGATTCAGCAAATCAAGTCTGACCCCAGTTATCGCGGCCCCAAGCTGGATAAGCCGATCGATGATTATTCATTCAAGGTGTGTTTCACCGGATTCAGCAAGGTCGATAAAGCCGGGTTAACCGAACTGGCAGAAAGCGCAGGAATGAAGGTGGCCACCGGCGTATCTGCCTCGCTCGATTTTCTGTGCTGTGGTGACAATGCTGGATGGTCGAAGATGAAGAAAGCCAATGAGCTCGGGGTGCCATTGGTACGCGATGAGCAAATCAGGCTACTTGTTGAAACCGGTGAACTTCCTGAGTCTTATAGCGAGTCACGCTAATATTGAATTTGTGAGGATGTGATGAAACTTCCAATACTTCTTGCTTTTCCATTCATTATTTTTGGTTGTAAAACTCAACTGATGGCTGATGTAAACGTCAGCGATCTCAACAACACCAATTTGCAGAATGGCGCTGCCAGTCTCCTCGTTGAAGTGGCATCCTGTAACTCATATGAGGACTCGCGAAATCCTTCTTCTTCTGTGATAGAGGCTCAAAAGACTGTTCCACAGTTAATCGATGGCGCCGAGTATCAAGAGTGCTTTACGCAAAAGATGGATAGCTATGTGATGTTTTCCATACCTATACAGATTGGGAAATTTAAGTCAGAGGATGATTTCAAAACCAAGGGTATAAAAATCTATTCTTATGATGGCGATGATGCAGTTCTTGGCATCCGTATCCCCAAAAGCATCAGAGACAACCTCGAGAAACATAACAAGCAGGATTTCCAGACCAATAAAATACAGCTTGAATCAGCCATCATCGTAGTCAATCTGTTAAATGACACAAAAAACAAGGTGAAATTCAACGTATTCAAAGCGTTCATTGATGGCAAACCAATGTCTTTTGTTCCTTTGGAACTGCCGCCCTCAGGGAGGACCCAGATAACATTATCCAATATTGATGCCGCCACACTGTTTTATCCAAATGATCATGGTGGCCAAGGTTTTGTTAACGTTTTATTCAAATGACCGTCCGCAAACTCGACGACGGCAAGCCGCGGCTCTGGCTTGCCGAAGTCTATCCCCAAGGCCGTGATGGCCCTCGCAAGCGCAAGCGGTTCGCCACCAAGGGCGAGGCGCAGGTCTGGGAGAAGTGGTTGCTTGAAGAGAGCAATAGCAACCCTTGGCTGACGACCAACAAGGTCGCGGAAGATAAGCGCCATCTGTCAGACGTCATCGAGCAGTGGTATCGCCTGCATGGGCAGACGTTGGCCGCAGCCACACAGGTTCATCGCAAACTGACCTTGATGACCGAGGCCATGGGGAACCCGCTGGCGGTGGAGTTCAGCAAGAACCATTTCGCGGCATATCGTGAAGGGCGCTTGAGTGGACAGATCATCTTCCCTGGGCGGTGCTGGGATAGAGCCGCTGGGGTGGTGACGATCAACAACGAGCAGCGTTTGCTCCACGCCGTCTTTGGCGAGCTGATCCGGCTGGAAGAGTGGCCATATCCCCATCCGCTGGTCGGGTTACGGCTGTTCAAGACACAAGAAAGTGAGATGTCTTATCTCACCAAGAGTGAAATCGACCTGTTACTCAAGTCGTGCGCCAACTCCCGCGTGCCGGAGCTGACCATGGTGGTAATGCTCTGCCTATCGACCGGGGCCCGATGGTCGGAGGTTCAAGGGCTAACACGCGCCCAGGTGAGCAAATACCGGCTGACGTTCACCCAGACCAAGAGCAAGCGGAATCGGTCAGTCCCTATCTCGCCCGAGTTATATGGGAAGATCCCCAAGCAGGCGCGGGCCGATGGGAAATTGTTCCCGCCATGCTATGACGCATTTGAATATGCTGCTGAAAAATCAGGCGTTACCTTGCCAACGGGTCAACTTTCTCATGTGCTGAGGCATACGTTTGCCAGCCATTTCATGATGAATGGTGGTAACATCCTCGTCCTACAGCGCATCCTCGGTCACAGCTCCATTACGATGACCATGAGATACGCCCATTTTGCCCCCGAACACCTCGATGACGCAGTCAGACTTAACCCCCTGACTAACCCATTTTCATAGGTAAAAAATGGCGGCGAAATGGCGGCAGAGTTCCGTAAGCATTGCACTTTACCGCGCAGCGTTGCGCACTAACCCTTTGTTTTAACTGTAAGCTATTGAGTTATTTACTATGCCTAAAAAATTCTACGTCTCATGGGATAACCTGCAACGTGAAGCGCGCCGTCTGGCCCGTCGTCAACTGCCTGTCAGCCAGTGGAAAGGGATCATAGCGGTTAGCCGTGGTGGTCTGGTGCCCGCCGCGCTGATGGCTCGCGAACTTGGCATCCGTAATGTCGAAACCCTGTGCATCTCCAGCTATGACCACAACAACCAGCGTGATCTGGTGGTGGTGAAGGCTGCCACCACCGCAGGTGATGGTGAAGGCTGGCTGGTGGTGGATGATCTGGTGGATACCGGTGGCACTGCCAAGGCAATCCGCGATCTCTATCCCAAAGCCAAGTTCATCACCATCTTCGCCAAGCCGATGGGTGAGCCGCTGGTGGATGATTTCGAGGTCGCCATTCCGCAAGACACCTGGATTGAGCAGCCATGGGATATGGCGCTGGAATTCGCCCATCCAATCTGCGACGAAGAGTAATCACCACACAGGGCTCCCATCCGGAGCCCTGTTTTTTTGTGGTGTAACTGGCTGCCTGGCGTGAAAAGTGGTTAAGATGGGACCACTGCCTGACAGTATGAGTAATTGCTTTGGACTTGAATGATGACCTTAACCTGACCGAAAAGCTTTTCACCCGGGTAAAGAAGGTGCTGGAGACGTCTGAAATCTCCAACAGCAGCCCGGTGGAAGAGCAAGATGCCAATCTGGACGAGACCTTTATCGACGGCTCCATGTCGTCACACTGGTACCGTCTGCTGCGCCGACCCACCTGGGCCTGGCAGGGGGCGGATCCGGTCGAAGTGGAACAGACCCTGGCCTGCATCGCCATGGGAAAGGGTGAGCGCACCCACGAGCGTTACCTGGATACCATCAAGGGATATGTGCCTGGAAACTGGATCTACGAGTGGAGTCTGCTGGCTGGCAGTTACTTCAAGCAGGGGCGGGCACTCGCGGAGCAAGGTGACTCGGCGGCAGCCCTCAAAGATCTGCTCAAGGCGGTACGTTACTACTCCATCGCCAGCTATCCCCATCTCAAGAATGACGAGCTGGCCGATCAGGCTCAGCTGCTCTGCAACATGGCTTACCGCGAGGCTGGCCGTCTGTTCAAGGTCCCCCTCAAAGAGATACAGGTGCCATTTCGTGGCAAGAGCATTCAGGGCTATCTGCATCTGCCGACCATCGACAAACCCGTGCCTCTGGTCATCGTCAGCGGTGGCATAGACTCCTTGCAGGTCGATTTCCTCAGCCTTTACCTCAAGTATCTGGAACCCAACGGCATCGGCATGTTGTCGCTGGATATGCCGGGCATCGGCTATGCCGAACACTGGCCGCTGGTGCAGGACACCAGTCGCCTGCATCAGGCAGTGTTGAACCATCTTTCCGAGGTTGCCTGGGTCGATCATCAGCGCATCGCCATGGTGGGCTTTCGTCTGGCGGGCAATGTGGCGGCACGGCTGGCCTTCATCGAACCGTTCAAACTCAGAACCGTCATCTGCATCGGTGCCGGCGTCAATCAGGTGTTCACCAATCAGGAGATGTTTGCCCGCTGCCCGCGCATGATGCGCGACGGACTGGCGAACCGCCTTGGGGCCGATGCGGCTCAGTGGGAGTTGCTGCGCACCAAGTGCCAAGTATTTTCACTCAAGACGCAAGGATTACTGGGGACTCGCACTTCCGTGCCGATATTAAGTATCGGACACAAGAAGGATTTTATTTGCCCCGAGCAAGATGTACGGGCGTTGGCAGCCGCCAGCCACAATGGCAAGGCGGTGGTGTTCGACAAACAACCCTTGCTGGAGGTGTACGACGAGGCATTGAAAGAGATGATCGACTGGCTTAAAAAACACCTATGCACATGATTTAGCGCTAAAAACATAACGTCACCCAGGTGATGTGGCTTGTTCAACAGGGAGGTTAACATGTCAGAAAGAGTGACCTACAAGCGACTGCTGAGGCAGTTTGCCGCGATCGGCCCCTATTTACGTGAGGACCTGTGTGAAGAGGGCCGTTACCGTTTCGACTGTCTTTCCGTCTGTGTCAGTGCCAAGCCGGCACCGGACAAGCGGGAGTTCTGGGGTTGGTGGATGGTGCTGGAACAGCAGGATCGCAGCTTCAGTTATCACTATCAGGTCGGTTTCTACAATGCAGAAGGGGAGTGGATCAACAAGCCGCTGCCCAAAAAGCACCAGGCAGAAGTCGAGCGAACCCTCAACCGCTTCTACAAGCTCATCAGTGACAAGCTCACCTTGCTGGAGTGCCAGCTTGCCCCTGCCGAGCAGGTGACCAACGAGCTGGCGGTCACCGCCGCCTGATGATCTGATGCCCTGCGAGTTGTCCATTCACTCGCAGGGCCATCTTTTCCACACGGCTTTCCTCTACCCCCACTCTCTCTTGAGTCCTGGTTCATGCCGTTGCAAGACAAGCATGCCTGACCCCTTCCTTTATCCGAGCACAGCTCGCGGGCTTAATTGCCTTGCAGGGCAACAGGGCCGTGGGTATAAAGGGATTCCTAATTTTTCAGCCTTCTTGCTCCCATGGAAAACAGAACCATAGTCGTCAAACTGGGCACCAGCGTGCTCACAGGGGGATCTTCCCAGCTTAACCGTGCCCACATGGTGGAGCTGGTCAGACAGTGTGCCGCCTTGCATCGTCACGGCCATAGAGTCGTGGTGGTCACCTCGGGGGCCATTGCCGCCGGGCGTGAACATCTGGGCCACCCTCCGCTGGCGCCGACTCTGCCCAACAAGCAGATGCTGGCGGCGGTAGGCCAGACCCAGCTCATCCGGGTATGGCAGGACTTGTTCAACCTCTATGGGCTGCATATCGGTCAGATGTTGCTGACCCGCGCCGATCTGGAGGACAGGGAACGTTACCTCAACGCTCGCGATACGCTGCGAACCCTGCTCGATCATCGCATCATTCCCGTCATCAACGAGAACGACGCCGTGGCAACCGCCGAGATCAAGGTGGGGGACAACGACAACCTCTCGGCTCGTGCCGCCATCCTGGCTGATGCCGATCTGCTGATCCTGCTGACCGATCAGACGGGTTTGTTCACCGCCGATCCGCGCAGCAACCCTGATGCACAATTGATAGAAGAGGTGCAGACCATAGACGACACGCTGCGCAAGTTGGCGGGGGGCAGTGTCGGCGGGCTCGGCACTGGCGGCATGGCAACCAAGCTGCAGGCGGCCGACGTGGCGCGCCGTGCCGGGGTCAAGGTGGTGATCGCTACCGGCCAGATGCCTGAGGTGATCGGTCGTCTCGCCAGAGGTGAGCGTATCGGAACCCTGTTCCCGGCGCTCGCTTCCCCGCTGGAAGGACGCAAGAGCTGGATTTTGGCCGGTCCGCCCCCGCACGGTGAAGTCCAGGTCGATCAAGGCGCTGTTGCCGCCATGCAGGACAAAGGCTCCAGCCTGCTGCCCAAGGGCATAGTCTCCGTGAAGGGCGACTTCGTCCGGGGCGACGTGGTGCGCATTCTCGACCCCAAAGGCGTCGAGCTGGCGCGGGGCATCTGTCGCTATGATCACGTCGAGCTCAACAAGCTGCGCGGCGTGCATTCGGACAGCATCGAGCAGGTATTGGGTTACGGCTATGGGGCCGTGGCCATTCACAGAGATGATATGGTACTGCTCTAAGGCCGTTCGATAGAACGGGATAAATGGTCCATTCGCAGAGACGATATGGTACTGCTCCAGGGTGGTACCCAGAGTCGAGAGACAAAGGGATTAGGTTATGAGTCTGGAAAAAATGGGGCAGGCGGCCCGTGAAGCCGCCTATCAGCTGGCGACCATCAGTACGGCGCAGAAAAACCGGGCGCTGGCTGCCATTGCCGACGAGCTGGAAGCACGCAGCAGTCAGATCCTGGCTGCCAACGACAAGGATATTGCGGCAGGCCGTGAGGCAGGCCTCTCCGAAGCCATGCTGGATCGCTTGCTGCTAAACCCGGCACGCCTTGCCGGGATAGTGGCCGATGTGCGCAAGGTGATCACCCTGGATGATCCGGTTGGTGCCGAGATAGATTGCCGGGTGCTGGAAAACGGCCTGCGCCTCTCCCGCCGTCGGGTGCCCATCGGCGTCATCGGCGTCATTTACGAGGCGCGCCCCAATGTGACCATAGATATCGCCAGTCTCTGCCTCAAGACAGGCAACGCCAGCATACTGCGTGGCGGTCGCGAGACCTTCCACTCCAATCTGGAACTGGTGCGGGTGATCCAGGCCGCGCTGGCTGCGTCCGGCTTGCCTGCCGAAGCGGTACAGTACATCGACAATCCGGATCGGGCGCTGGTGGGCGAGCTGCTGCGTCTCGATCGCTATGTGGACATGATCATCCCCCGTGGCGGCGCCGGGTTGCACAAGATGTGCAAGGAGAACAGCTCCATCCCCGTCATCATCGGTGGTTTTGGCATCAGCCATGTCTTCGTGGACGAGAGTGCCGATCCGGTGCGCTCATTGGCGGTCATCGAAAATGCCAAGGTGCAGCGCCCCTCGGCCTGCAATGCCCTCGATACCCTGCTGGTGCATGAGAAAATTGCGGCGAGCTTTTTGCCGCAGCTGGTCCGCCTGATGAACGAGCGCCAGGTGACCCTGGTGGCCGCTCCCAACGCCATGTCACTGCTGGCTGGTGCCGACAACCTGTGCGAAGCAGGCCCGGAAGACTTCGATACCGAGTGGCTGGGGTTGACCCTGGGGATCAAGCTGGTGGCGGACGTGAACGAAGCGCTGGCCCACATGCGCGAGCACAATGCCGGTCACTCCGATGCCATCCTCACCAATGATCTCGCCAATGCGGAGCGTTTTGTGAACGGCGCCGGTTCGGCTGCTGTCTACGTCAACGCCTCCACCCGTTTCACCGACGGTGGCCAGTTTGGCCTGGGTGCCGAGGTGGCGGTGTCGACCCAGATGCTGCATGCCCGCGGCCCCATGGGGTTGACCGAGCTGACCAGCTACAAATGGGTGGGATTGGCGGACTATCTGATCCGCGCCTGATAGCACAACCAGAACGCATTGCATGATGCCGACCATGGTCGGCATTTTTGTGCTTTTTTCTTGCGCCCCATCAGGGGCTTGCATATAACTATCCAGCAGGCTGTGGCGATATTTTGCACACTGCGCTACCAACAAAAACGGGAGCAGATTCAAGGATGAAGCAAACAGATTGGATAAAGCGATTTGGTGCGCTCTGGTTGAGCTTGCCGCTCCTGTTCGGAGCGATCTGTTTCAGTGCCAGCAGCCACGCCAGTTGGGATCAGGATCTCTATCGTCAGCTTGGGTTGGCAGGCAAGCTCGACAAGCAGGTGTTTCGCAAGGCCATCGACAGTTACCAGAGCGTGCGCCACAAGGGCAAACCCATCCTCACCATCATCGATTACACCAAGCCCTCGACTCAGCGCCGACTGTTCGTGATCGACGTAAAACGCCACAAGTTGCTCTACCACACCTGGGTCAGCCATGGTCGCAATTCAGGTGAGCTGGCCGCTCGCCAGTTTTCCAATCAGCTGAATTCCAGGCAGAGTTCCCTCGGTGTCTATCGCACCGCCGAGACCTATCAGGGAAAGCACGGCTATTCACTGCGTCTCGATGGCCTGAGCCCGGGCAAGAACTGCAATGCCCGCAAGCGGGCAATTGTGGTGCACGGGGCCAGCTATGCCAGCCCGCAGCATCTGCGCAAATATGACAAACTGGGTCGCAGTTGGGGCTGCCCTGCGCTGCCCAAGGAGCTGTCCAGAGCCATCATAGACACCATCAAGGGTGGCAGCGTCATCTACGCCCACGGTTGAGCGCGTTTCTGAAAGAGATAAGGCCAGCAGAGTGCTGGCCTTGGTTCGTTGATTGGCGATGGAAGGGTTAGCGGACAACCAGCACGGGGCAGGGTGCGTGGCGTACCACTGACTCGGCGACACTGCCCACCAGCAGGTGGCTGAGGCCGGAACGGCCATGGCTGCCCATGACCACGAGATCAACCTTCTCCTCTTTTGCCTGAATGACGATTTCGTCGGCGGCGCGGCCGAAGCGTACTTCGAAGCTGGCCGCAATGGGCAGGGTGGCAACCAGCTCTTTCAACTGGGTCTTGGCCTGGCGTTCCATTTCGTGGGTGATCTCGATGGCGGTCATGTGCAGGATTTTGTAGCTGTCGAAACCATGCAATTGATCCACCACATGGATCAGCTTGAGCTCGGCCTGATGGCTCTGGGCCATGAACACCGCATAGTCGAGCACTGACTGGGACATCTGGGAAAAATCGACGGGGCAGAGCAGGGTTTTGATGGATGGCATATGAAGGCTCCCCTATGGTTAGGTTACTAATGAATCTTATTGTCAATAATACCCATTCAGAGGGCAATAACCCTCGACTCGCTCGCAAAACAGGGAAAAAGAGGTGATTCGGTTCGAGATCCCCATATCATGTGGTATGGCTTTGGTGTACTCATCGCGCAGGCTGATCCGCCCGATAAGCGCATCGCCACCGAGGAAATTGTGAATCATGGTTCGTCTGCTGCTTTCGTTGCTGTTTCTCTTGTTCTGCTTGCCTGGCAGGGCCGACCCTTTGCATGTCTATTGCGATGACTGGCCCGGTTTCTGCCAGCCCGATGGGCGGGGCATCTATCTGGATATCGTCGGTGCCATCTATCAGCCCCATGGCTATGAGGTCGTCCCGCACATAGTGCCCTACAAGCGGGCGCTGGCGGTGGTGGCGCAGAAGGGGGGCGACATGGCGATGGGGGTCTATCGGGACGAGGTCAACGGCGTACGCCAGCCGGATTATCCCGCCTCTGCCGACGATCTGACTGTGCTGATGCTCAAGAAGTGGCAACCTCAGTGGCTGGGTGAAAACAGTCTGAAAGGGCAGGGGGTGCTGTGGCTGCGGGGCTGGGCCTTCGACAAGTACATCCCTGTCTCCATGCGCTGGCACGAGATTGACAGCCACGACATGGCGTTGCAACTGCTGGCCAAGGAGCGTTACCGCTACTACCTGACCGCCGGTGTGCTCTATTCAGCCGACTCCATTCCCGCCAACATGAATCGTACCTTCCTGCGCTGGATCCCGACCTACCCCATCTTTGCCGATACCGAGCAGGGGGCGCGCCTGCAGCAACTCTGGGATCAGGGCATGGTGCGCCTGATCCGCAGCGGCACCCTGGCCGAGATCTATCGACGTTATCAACTCCATGATTACTATCGCGGTTTTATCAAGGAGCTGGAGCAGCGGGTGCAGAAGTAACCCTGTTATGGCTGAGGTGCGTCTTGCCCGGCCCTCAGGCGTTTGGCCAGCCGGTCATAGAGGATCACATTGACCGAGGCGGCCAGGTTCATGCAGCCCTGGGTCGGGACATAGATCACCTCCTTCACCGCCGCGAAGCGGGCGGGATCCAGGGTGCCATCCTCGGGGCCGAAGATGTAGAAGGCACGTTCAGGGTGGACATAATCCGGTAACGAGGTGGCCCCCTCGATAAGATCCACCAGCACAGGGGTGCAGCCGGTCGGCACAAAGTCCAGCAGAGCCTCGACCCCGAGCAAGGGGATCTTGTCCACCATCTGCTTGGTATCGGTAGCAAAACGGCGTGCCAGCTCGAAGCGGTTGCCCGTGTAGTAGACCTCGTCCGCCCCGTAGCAACCGGCGGCACGCATCACGGCCCCCACGTTCTCCGGTGACTTGGGATTGACCAGTCCGATGCAGCAATACGGGGATGCGTCCTCTTTTGGTGACTGTGGATTGGTTTGTCCCTCACAGCCGTAATCCGACTCTTTCATCTCTCTCTCCTCTGTGGCGGCCGCATTATACCCCTGGCTCGTACTTTGCCCATGGAATGCGTGCCGATGCCTGCAGGAGGGCTCCTGCATCTTGCCTGGCGGGGCCCAACAAGGGGGCAGCTGCACCGTCCCGGCGCAACCTTGCCTGTGTGGTCGCAGTGGCACTGGGGCTGACATCTTGGCGCAGGGTTTGCAGTTATCTGTCATGACAAGATGATTTCGGCTTATCTGGACAAAGGCGTCCGTCCCCATCAGGGGCGGACGCCTTTTTTGTGGGCCACGGCAAGGAGGCGACCCGCGACTGGACGGGCTGCCTGGCGACAAGGAGCGAGGGAATGAACACCACCTGTGCCTATTGTGGAGTAGGGTGCGGTATCCGGCTGAGCCGGGAGGGCGCGAGCTGGCAGCTGAAGGGGGATGAACAGCATCCGGCCAACGCGGGGGCCCTCTGCGTCAAAGGGGCCAGTCTGCTGGAGAGTCTGGATTTTCCCGACCGCCTGCTCTATCCGCGCTGGCAGGGGCAGCGCATCGGCTGGGACCAGGCGCTCGATACCCTGGCCAGCCGTTTTACCGCCATATTGGCCGAATCCGGGCCTGCGGCCATCGGCATCTACCTCTCGGGGCAGCTCACTACCGAGGATTACTATGTCGCCAACAAATTGATGAAGGGTTATCTGGGCAGTGCCAACGTGGATACCAACTCCCGGCTCTGCATGTCATCGGCGGTGGTGGCTCATCAGCGCGCCTTCGGCGAGGATCTGGTGCCCGCCTGCTACGAGGATCTCGAGCTGGCGGATCTGGTGGTGATCACGGGGGCCAACACCGCCTGGACCCACCCTGTGCTGTTTCGCCGCCTGCAACAGGCTCGGGCGCGGCGGCCCGAGCTCAAGCTGGTGGTGCTGGACCCCCGTCACACCATGACGGCGGAGCAGGGGGATCTGCATCTGGCCCTCAAGCCCGGCAGTGATGTGGCGCTGTGGAATGGCCTCTGTCGCTATCTGCTCGATCACGATGGCTGGGACAAGGATTACGTGGCGCGCCATGTGAGCGGCTTTGCCGAGCTGGCTGCGGCGCTGGACGACCCGGCCTGGCAGCTGGAGGCGGTGGCCCGAAGCTGCGATCTGGCGCCAGGGGATCTGCTCGGCTTCTACCAGCTGTTTGCCCGCACCCCCAGGACAGTCACCCTCTTTTGTCAGGGGATCAACCAGTCCAATCAGGGGGTGGACAAGGCCAACGCCATCATCAACGCCCACTTGCTGTGCGGGCGCATCGGCAAGCCGGGGGCAGCCCCCTTCTCCATGACGGGGCAACCGAATGCCATGGGCGGGCGTGAGGTGGGCGGGCTGGCAACCCAGCTGGCGGCCCACATGGGCTTTGGCGAGGTCGAGCGCGACCGGGTGCAGCGCTTCTGGCAGAGCCCGACCATGGTGAGCGGGCCGGGTCACAAGGCAGTGGCCTTGTTCGAGGCGGTGGCGCGAGGGGAGATACGTGCGCTATGGGTGCTCGGCACCAACCCGGCTGTCTCCCTGCCCGATGGCAACCGGGTGCGCGACGCATTGGCCCGCTGCGAGCTGCTGGTGGTCTCCGAAGTGACGGCGGACACGGACACGGCACGGCTGGCCCACCTGCTGCTGCCCGCCGCCGCCTGGGGGGAGAAGAGCGGCACAGTCACCAACTCCGAGCGCACCATCAGCCGCCAGCGCGCCTTCCTGCCTCTGCCGGGGGAGGCCAGGCCCGACTGGTGGGCGCTGACCCAGCTGGCCCGCCGGCTCGGCTTTGGCGAGGGCTTTGCCTATGAGGATGAGCACGACATCTTCAGCGAACACGCAGCCCTGTCGGGGTTTGAGAACGAGGGGGCCCGCCAGTTCGACATCTCGGGGCTGGCCCGCCTCAGTCGGGCCGAGTTCGAGGCGCTGGAGCCCCTGAGCTGGCCGGTCAACGCCGCCTGGCCCAGTGGCCGCGCCCGCCTGTTCGAGGATGGGGTCTTCTCCACGCCGGATGGGCGGGCCCGTCTGCTGCCGCTGGCCCAGCACTTTCCCCCCGAACCTGTCGTCGTTGCTGCGCCGGCGGGGGCCATCCCCCCGCGGCTCCACTCGTTGTTACTCGGCTCTTTGTTACTTAACACGGGCCGGCTGCGGGATCAGTGGCACACCATGACTCGCACCGGCCACGTGCCCCGCCTGCAGGAAGCCGAACCCTGGCCCAAGCTGCGGGTTGGCGCCGCCAGCCTGCTGGCGCTCGGGCTGGCCGAGGGAGATCTGGTGCGATTGAGCAATGATCTCGGTGAAGCGCGACTACTCGTCGGGGTGGATGAGGGGTTGAGGGAGGGGGACGCTTTCTTGCCCATGCACTGGACCGACAGCCAGTGCAGCCAGGGGGCGGTCAACCGCCTCATCGCCGCCGTGGTGGATCCCCTCTCGGGTCAGCCCATGTTCAAGCAGGGGCGGGTGATGGTCGAGCCGCAGCCGACCCGCTGGCAAGGGCTCTGGCTGGGTCAGCAGCCCTGGGGGGAGGCGGTGGATTGGTGGGCCAGGCGCCCCCTGCCCGAAGGCAACTGCACCCTGCTGGCCTCCTGGTCGGAGGGGCCGCAGGCGCTGTGGCAGCGGCTGGGAGCGGCGGGCCGCTGGCTGCGGCTGCCGCTCAAACAGGGCTGGCTTGCGGTTGCGCTGGCGCAGGATCGCATCGACGGCCTGCTGCTGGTGGGGGAGCGGCGCCCTGACATCAAGGTCGATCTGCTGGCCAGCCTGCTCGGTACGCCCTTGCAGGCGGGGGCCCTGAGCCAGACCCTGAGCGCGGCCCTGGCCGGAGATAGTCGACTGGTCTGCTCCTGTCTGCGGGTGTCGGAGCAGCGCATCGTCGACGCCATCACCCGGCAGGGGGTGAGCGAGCTGGCGGGGCTGCAGGCCTTGCTCGGCTGTGGCAGCAATTGCGGCACCTGTCTGCCAGAGATCGACAAGCTGTTGATCAAGCATGTTTTTATAGCCTCCGTCTGAGGACGTGGGCGGCAACACAAGGAGTCTGTGATGAGCCAAATCAGTCTGGTAGGGGCCGGTCCCGGCCCGCTCGAATTGTTGACCCTGCGCGCCCTGCAACGGCTGGAGGCGGCGGAGGTGGTGATCTATGACCGTCTGGTGGGGAGCGAGATCCTGGCCCGCATTCCCAAGGGGGCTGCCCGTTTCGATGTGGGCAAGCGCTGCGGCGAGCCGAGTCCGAGCCAGGATCAGATCAACGCCCTGCTGTTGGCGCTGGCCCGTACCGGCAAGCGGGTGGTGCGACTCAAGGGAGGGGATCCTCTGGTGTTTGGCCGGGGCGGGGAGGAGGCGCTGCACCTGGCCCGCCACGGTATCGCCGCCGAGCTGGTGCCCGGCATCACGGCGGCGCTGGGTTGCGCCGCCAGCTGCCTGATCCCCCTGACCCACAGGGGGCTGGCCCGCTCCCTGACCCTGGTGACGGGTCATCTGATGGAGGAGGGCGACTATCAGGGTTGGCAGGGGCTGACACGGGCCGGCCACACCCTGGTATTTTACATGGGGCTGGAGCGGGCGGCCCGGATCCGGCAGGGATTGCTGGCGGCCGGTGCCTCGCCGGATCTGCCGGTGGCGCTGGTGGTGGCCGGTTGCAGCCCGCAGCAGCAGGTTCATGAGACCCGGTTGGCCATGCTGGCAGAGGCTGCAGTGACACTGGCCGGACAGAGTCCCGTGCTGATGATCATGGGGGAGGTGGTGAGCCTGCGCAGCGAGCTGAACGCCCTGCTGAACCTGGCGCTGGATCGGGTGGCCTGAGTACCTACCTCCACTACCTCCAGATAGATAAAAAGGGGGTAGATTCAAATAGTTGGCCTTCATGTTGCGTCATCTGTGGTGGACACGCAGCGACAGACAAGCTGCGACAGCCGTTGGCAAGGAGCGCCATGACTACTCTTCCCTCAGGGGGCCGTGCCGGCCCCCCTTCCCGCCTGATGATCCACGCCGATGAGCCGAGTCAGGCCAACCGTCTGGCCCTGCTGGTCAGCCACTACGGCCATCAGCCGCAGATCCTGGACAGTCGCCAACTGCTGAGCCCGAACGGGCAGGGGGATGCCCTGCTCATCAGCAGTCGCCAGTTTGGCGCCGAGGTGCGACTCGGTCTCTCTCTCTGGCCCGGGTTGCCACGCCTGCTGTTTTGCGAACGGATCGGCCCCGAGCGTCAGGTCACCTTGTTGCAGCAGGGGGTGCTGCTGGTGCCCCACCCGTGTGGCGAGCGGGAGCCGGTCGAGCAGTGGCTGCGGCTGGCCCGCAGCCAGCTGGCCATGGTGCAGGCGCTGGCGCAGACCGAGAGTGAACTGCGCCAACAGCTGGTGGATCGGCGGTTGGTCGAGCAGGCCAAGGGGCGACTGATGCGTCATCAGGGGCTGGACGAGGAGCAGGCCTACCGCCTGATGCGCAGCACTGCCATGAACCGGCACCTGAGCCTGGGGGAGCTGGCTCGGCAACTGCTGCTGGCCCTGCCTGCCTGAGCGCCCCCGTGGCCAACCGTTTTGGTGCAACTGCGCCTAATTGAGGCAAACGAGGGGAGAAACAGGGAGGAAAGAGGCAGGATAGAGCCAGTTTCTGTGGCTTGGCCAATTTGGCACGGAAAGTGAATTAGTCAACATACAAGGAGTGATGGTGCCCATGGGCCCGTCACTCGCAACAGGGCAAAGAGGCCTCACCGATCCCGGATCGGTGAGGCTTTTTTTTTGGTCGCAACCCTGCAACGGCGCAGGGGAGTGGCCGTCCATGACTGTGATGTGAGCGAGGAAGGTGAATGAACAAGAGACAAGGATGTGCGGGTCTGCTGCTGGCCCTGCTGTCACTGCCGACGCTGGCGGCAGTGGGGGCTCCCGAGCAGGAGGAGCTCAAACTGGGCTTCATCAAGCTGACCGACATGGCACCGCTGGCGGTGGCCTATGAGCGCGGCTATTTCGAGGATGAGGGGCTCTACGTCACTCTGGAGGCCCAGGCGAACTGGAAGGTGCTGCTGGATCGGGTGATCGACGGCGAGCTGGACGGTGCCCAGATGCTGGCGGGTCAGCCGCTGGCTGCCCATGTCGGCATAGGCACTCAGGCCGAGCTGGTGACGGCGTTCGCCATGGATCTCAACGGCAACGCCATCACGGTCGCCAACCCTGTGTGGGCTGCCATGCAACCCCACCTGCCCAAGGCGGTGGCGGGTCAGGTGCCGGCTCCCGTGAGCGCTGCTGCGCTCAAACCCGTGGTGGCTCAATACCGGCAGGCGGGCAAGTCGTTCAACATGGGAATGGTGTTCCCCGTCTCCCCCCACAACTACGAGCTCAGATACTGGCTGGCGGCCGGCGGGCTGAACCCCGGCTTCTATGCCCCCGCCCTCGGCGACAGCTCGGGTCAGCGCCAGGCGGACGTACTGCTGTCGGTCACGCCGCCACCCCAGATGCCCGCCACCCTGGAGGCGGGCACCATAGCGGGCTACAGCGTGGGAGAACCCTGGAACCAGCAGGCGGTTGCCATGGGCATAGGGGTGCCCGTCATCACCGACTACGAGATCTGGCGCAACAACCCGGAGAAGGTGTTCGGCGTTACCCGCCAGTGGGCCGAGCGCCATCCCAATACTCACATACGGTTGGTGAAGGCGCTGCTGCGGGCGGCCTGGTGGCTGGATGCCGAGCAGAACGGCAACCGGCGCGAGGCGGCCAAGCTGCTGGCCAAACCCGAGTACGTGGGGGCCGACGAGCAGGTGATTGCGAGCTCCATGACGGGCACCTTCGAGTACGGGAAAGGGGACAAGCGCAGCCTGCCGGACTTTAACGTCTTCTTCCGCCACCACGCCACCTATCCCTACTACTCGGATGCCATCTGGTATCTGACCCAGATGCGGCGCTGGGGCCAGATCCCGACGGCCAAACCGGATGCCTGGTTCGAGCAGATCGCCAAGGCCGTCTATCAACCCGAGGTCTACCGCCTAGCGGCTGAGGCGCTGATCGCAGAGGGCAAGTTCAGGGCGCAGGACTTCCCCGATTTTGCCAGCGAACAGGGCTATCGGGGCCCGCAGGATGGTTTCATCGACGGCCTCATCTACGACGGACGCCATCCCAATACCTACCTGCAACAGTTTGCCATTGGCCTCAAGGGCGATGAGCGGGTGCAATGAACAAGGAGTTTCCGATGAAACGACACAAGTGGCCACTCATCAATTGGAAAGCCATCAACTGGAAAGTCATGGTGCAGCCCCTGCTCGGCGTGCTGCTGTTCCTCGGCCTCTGGCAGTGGGGGGCGAGTCAGATACAGACCAGTCTGGGCACCCTGCCCGGGCCGCTTGCGACCGCCAGCCAGCTCTGGTCGCTGGGGCAGGAGCATGTGCAGGAGCGGGAGAAGGCAAGCGCCTTCCTCGAGCGTCAGCGGGTGCGCAATGCCGAGCGGCTGGCGGCGGATCCGGCGGCCGAGGTGAAGCTGCGCCCCTATACCGGGCGCCCCACCTTCTTCGATCAGATAGCCACCAGCCTGCTCACTGTGCTGTGCGGCTTCGGGCTGGCCAGCCTGATCGCCATTCCGTGCGGCGTGCTGCTCGGCATGAATCAGGGACTCTACCGCGCCGCCAATCCGGTGATCCAGCTGCTCAAACCCGTGTCGCCCCTGGCCTGGCTGCCGCTCATTACCCTGGTGGTGAGCGCGCTCTACACCAGCTCTGTGCCCTGGCTCGCCAAGTCTTTCGTCACCTCGGCGCTGACGGTGACCCTCTGCTCCCTCTGGCCGACCCTGATCAACACGGCGGTCGGGGTGGCGGGGCTGGACAGGGATCTGCACAACGTCAGCCGGGTGTTGCGGCTCTCTTTCCTGACCCATGTGCGCCGCATAGTGCTGCCCTCGGCCCTGCCCATGATCTTCACCGGGCTGCGGTTGTCCCTCGGGGTGGCCTGGATGGTGCTGATCGCGGCCGAGATGCTGGCCCAGAACCCCGGGCTCGGCAAGTTCGTGTGGGATGAGTTCCAGAGCGGCGGCTCGGCCTCCCTGGCCCGCATCATGGTGGCCGTGGTCACCATAGGCCTCATCGGCTGCGGTCTGGACAGGGGCATGCTGGCCCTGCAGCAGTGGTTGTCCTGGGACAAGCGTCAGGTGCTGCGTTAATCACATTTCTATTCAGGCAGGAGAAGAGCCAATGAAGAGTTATCTGGAGATAAGCGACGTCGGCATCTCGTTCGAGACGGAGCAGGGTAGCTTCGAGGCCCTCAGCCGGGTCAACCTGCGCATCGAGAAGGGGGAGTTCGTCTCCCTCATAGGTCACTCAGGTTGCGGCAAGAGCACTGTGCTCAACCTGGTGGCCGGGCTGCTGGAGCCAACCCTTGGCGGCATCATCCTCGATGGCCGCGAGGTGGCGGGGCCAGGGCCCGAGCGGGCCATGGTGTTCCAGAACCACGCCCTGCTGCCCTGGCTCAGCGTCCAGCAGAACGTGGCGCTGGCGGTGGGGCAGGTTGAGCCGAACCGGCGGGCGGTGGCGGAGCGGGTCGATTATTACCTCTCTCTGGTGCAGATGGATCACGCCAGCCAGAAGATGCCCCACGAGCTGTCGGGCGGCATGAAGCAGCGGGTCGGCATCGCCCGCGCCCTGTCGCTTTCCCCCAAAGTGCTGCTGATGGACGAGCCGTTCGGCGCCCTCGATGCCCTGACCCGGGCCCATCTGCAGGACGCGCTGATGGCCATTCAGGCGGAGCTTGGCAATACCGTCATCATGATTACCCACGACGTGGACGAGGCTGTGCTGCTCTCCGATCGCATCTGCATGATGACCAATGGCCCCGCCGCCACCGTCGGGGAGATCCTGACAGTGGACTTGCCAAGGCCCAGAGACAGGGTCGCCCTGGCGGACGATGGTCACTATCACAAGCTGCGCCAGCAGGTGCTGCGCTTCCTCTACGAGAAGCAGCGCAAGGTGACCCCGCTCAAGGCGGCCGAGAAAGTGCGCAGCAAGCTGCGCGCCTGAGCCCAGACGGATTCAAGGAAGAGAGATATGGCTAACAAAGAGAAACTGCTGGTGGTGGGCAACGGTATGGATGATGAGATGGACCACCACTTGGTCGAATCGCCCGAGAGAGGTGAGAAGCAACGTCTGCTGGTGATCGGCAACGGCATGGTGGGCCACCACTTTATCGAGCAGCTGGTGGCGGCTGGCGGCCTTAACCGGTTCGAGGTGACGGTATTTGGTGCCGAGCCTGACTCTGCCTACGACAGGGTGCATCTGTCCGAGGTGTTCGGCGGCAAGGCGCCCGAGGCGCTGCAACTGGCGGATCCCGCCTGGTATGGGGCGCAAGGCATCGAACTGCGGCTGAGGGCCGAGGTGGAGGCGCTGGACAGAGCCGTTCGCACCTTGACGCTCGCCAACGGTGAGCAATTCCTTTACGACCGACTGGTGCTGGCGACCGGCTCAGTGCCCTTCGTGCCGCCCATTTCCGGATACCAGCGGGCGGGTTGCTTCGTCTATCGCACCCTGGGGGATCTTGCCGCCATTCGCGATGCCTGTGCCCAGGCCCGCAGCGGCGTGGTCATAGGCGGCGGCCTGCTGGGGCTGGAAGCGGCCAATGCCCTGCGCCTGCTCGGGCTCAAGACCCAGGTGGTGGAGTTTGCCCCGCGGCTGATGCCGGTGCAGCTCGATGACAACGGCGGCGCCGTGCTGCGGGACAAGATCCGGGCACTCGGAGTCGAGGTGCTGGTGGAGAAGGCCACAGAGTGCATCGAGGATGGGGAACAGGCCCGTCACCGGCTGAAGTTCAAGGATGGCAGCCATCTGGAGGCGGACGTGATCCTGTTCTCGGCGGGTATCTGCCCCGCCGACGGTTTGGCCCGTCAAGCCGGGCTGAGCGTTGGCGAGCGCGGCGGCATCTGCATCGACGAGGGCTGCCACAGCTCGGACCCCGCCATCCTCGCCATCGGCGAATGCGCGCTCTGGCAGGGGCGCATCTTCGGTCTGGTGGCCCCCGGTTACCAGATGGCCCGCGCCGCCGTGGCCAGCCTGTGCGGCGGCGAGACCCGTTTCGCCGGGGCTGACATGTCCACCAAGCTCAAGCTGATGGGGGTAGATGTGGGCTCCATCGGTGACGCCCACGCCAGCACGACCGGGGCCCAGGAGCTGCTCTTGCTGGACAGGGTCAACGGCATCTACAAGAAGCTGGTGACCGACGGCGAAGGGAGCCGCCTGCTCGGCGCCATCCTGGTGGGGGATGGAGCCGACTATGAGCGGCTGCTGCAGTACTACCAGAACGGGGTGGCGCTGCCCCAGCCGCCGCTATCCCTGCTGGTGGGGGAGGCGGGCGGCGCGGCGGCGCCCCTGGTGCTGCCAGACAGCGCCATCCTCTGCTCCTGCCACAACGTCAGCAAGGGCGCAGTGGTGGCAGCCGTCAAGGCGGGCAACCACGAGCTGGGGTCTGTGAAAAGCTGCACCAAAGCGGGCACCGGCTGCGGCGGCTGCAGCAACCTGCTCAAGCAGGTAGTGGATCAGACGCTGGCGGAGATTGGGGTCGAGGCGGACAAGGGGCTGTGCGAGCACTTCGCTTACAGCCGCCAGGAACTCTATCACCTGGCCCGGGTCGGCGAGCTGAAGAGCTTCGAGGCGCTGCGAGACAAGCACGGCAAGGGCTTTGGCTGCGACATCTGCAAGCCGACGGTCGCCTCCATACTGGCGTCGCTCTGGAACGAGCACGTGCTGGAGAAGCCCCACCGTGGCCTGCAGGATACCAACGATGCCTTCCTCGCCAACCTGCAAAAGGACGGTACCTACTCTGTGGTGCCGCGCATCCCCGGCGGTGAGATCACCCCGGATGGCCTCATTACCATAGGGGAGGTGGCACGCAAGTACGGGCTCTACACCAAGATCACGGGCGGCCAGCGCATCGACTTGTTCGGCGCCCGGCGCGATCAGCTGCCCGCCATCTGGGGCGAGCTGGTGGCGGCGGGCTTCGAGACAGGCCAGGCCTATGGCAAGTCGGTGCGCACCGTGAAGTCTTGCGTCGGTTCCACCTGGTGTCGCTACGGGGTGCAGGATTCCATGACTCTGACCCAGACTCTGGAGAACCGCTACAAGGGGCTGCGGGCGCCCCACAAGTTGAAGTTTGCGGTCTCCGGCTGCACCCGGGAGTGCGCCGAGGCCCAGAGCAAAGACATAGGCGTCATCGCCACCGAGCGGGGCTGGAACCTCTATGTGTGCGGCAACGGCGGTATGCGGCCGCGCCACGCCGACCTGTTTGCCACCGACCTCGATGAACAGACCCTGATCCGCTACATCGACCGGTTGCTGATGTTCTACGTGCGCACCGGGGACAGGCTGCAGCGCACCTCGGTCTGGATGGAGAGCATGGAGGGCGGGCTCGACTACCTCAAGTCGGTGATCATCGAGGACAGGCTCGGCATCGGCGCCGAGCTGGAGGCCATGATGGACGGCATAGTCGGCAGCTGGCAGTGCGAGTGGAAGAGTACGCTGGCGGATCCGGACAAGCTGAAGCTGTTCGAGGCCTTCGTCAACCAGCCGGAGGGGAACACGCCCCCCAGACGGGAGGAGCGGGGCCAATGGGTGCCGGCGATCAATATCAAGGAGGTGATATGAACGGGGCCAGTGGGTTGCAAACCAGCCATCAGCATCAAGGAGGTGATATGAGCGATGCCAACGAGAATGCAGGGCAGGAGACGCTGGGTGAACGGCAACAAGGGGCAGAGATGCACGGCGTCAGGGATGCGCTATTGCAGAGCGAGCATGGTGAGTGGCGGCGGGTATGTGCGATCTCGGCCCTGCCGGAGCAGGCGGGGCGCAGCGCCTGGCTGGATGGTCGCTCCCTGGCGCTGTTTCGGCTCGGCGAGCGAGTCTATGCGCTGGATGATCTTGATCCCCTGGCCGGTGTGGCCGTGCTGAGTCGGGGTTTGGTGGGGGATTGTGGTGGTGAGCCTGTGGTCGCCTCGCCCCTCTACAAGCAGCGCTATGCCCTGGCCGATGGCCGCTGTCTGGATGATCCAGCCCTGAGCGTCGCCTGCTGGCCGGTGCGGCTGGACGGCGGCGAGATCTGGGTGCAACTGGGCTGAGCGGGCTGCACATATCCCATTGAGGATCACCGGGCTTGCCCGGTGATGTTCTTGTTGCTGACCCGACATTACAAGCAGCGCTACGCCCTGATGGACGGTCGCTGTCTGGACTATCCGGTCCTGAGTATCGCGCGGCTGGGCTGAGTGCGCCGCACATATCCCATGAAGGATCACCGTGCTTGCCCGGTGATTTTTTGTGGCTGACCCGACATTTCTTGCACGAGAGTATGGCGGGAAAACGTTTTTCATAAATAATAGACAAACGTTTGTAAATGGATGTTTGTCTATGACTGAGCGTGAACAAGAGATCCTCGCCCTGCTGCGCCAGGATCCCATGATTGCCCAGCAGGAGCTGGCGGATCGCCTCGGCATCAGCCGCTCGGCGCTGGCGAGCCATATCTCCAGCCTGATGCGGCAGGGCTATGTGCAGGGGCGGGGCTATGTGCTGCGGGAAGGCCCCTACGCCGTGGTGATCGGCGGCGCCAATATGGATATCTGCGGCTGCAGTCATGACAACCTGCGCATCGGCGATTCCAACCCCGGCAAGGTGCGCACCTCCGCCGGCGGTGTGGGGCGCAACATAGCCGAGAACCTGGCACGGCTCGGTACCGACACCCGGCTGCTGACTGCGGTGGGCAACGACCAGTACGGTCATCATCTGCTGGAAGTGAGCCAGCGCGCCGGCGTTGACGTGCGCCAGGTGCTGGTGCTGGAGGGGCAGGCTACCTCCTGTTACCTCAGCCTGCACGATGGCAGCGGCGAGATGAGCTGCGCCGTCAACGACATGGCGATCATCGATCAACTGACACCGGCCCGGCTTACCCCGCTCACTGGTTTCCTTGGTGCGGCCCGGCTCTGGGTGCTCGACACCAACCTCGCCACCCACACCTTGGACTGGCTGTTCGAGCGCCAGGGTGAGCACATCATCTTCGTCGACACCGTTTCCGTGGCCAAGGTGGAGAAGATCCGCCCCTGGCTGCACCGGATCCACACCCTCAAGCCCAACCGCAGCGAGGCTGAGCAGCTGTGTGGCTTCACCATTGCCGGGCCCGATACCTGGCCCATGGCGGCAGCCTGGTTCCACCGCGCCGGGGTGCAGCGGCTGTTCCTGAGCCTCGGCGATCAGGGGATTTTCTACAGCGACGGAGAGTGCCAGGGCCATCTGCCCGTGCTCGGCAGCCCTGTCGTCAACGTGACCGGCGGTGGCGATGCCTTCATGGCAGGGCTGGCCCACGCCTGGTTGCAGGAGAGCGACATGACCGACACCACCTGTTTCGCCCTCGGCTGCGCCGCCCTCACCGTCAATTGTTCCGATACCGTCTTTTCCGGCCTATCCAAGGCCGCCGTTGAACGCATGCTGGAGGAGTACCCATGTTGAACGCTTACCTCGATATCCAACCTGAAGTCGCCGCTGCCCTGGCCGCCGGCAAACCTGTCGTTGCCCTGGAGTCCACCATCATCTCCCACGGCATGCCCTATCCGCAGAACGTGGAGACGGCGCGCCAGGTAGAGCAGGTGGTGCGCGACAACGGCGCCGTACCGGCCACCATCGCCATTCTGGATGGCCGCCTCAAGGTGGGGCTGGATGCGGGGGCGCTGGAGGCGCTGGGCCGGGCCGGTCACGACGCCACCAAGTGCAGCCGACGGGATATCCCCTTCGTGCTGGCGAACAAGGGGCTGGGCGCGACGACTGTGGCTTCTACCATGATCATTGCCGCCATGGCCGGTATCCGGGTGTTTGCCACCGGCGGTATCGGCGGCGTTCATCGCGGTGCCCAGGAGACCTTCGACATCTCGGCGGATCTGCAGGAGTTTGCCCAGACCCCGGTCGCCGTGGTGTGTGCTGGTGCCAAGTCGATCCTCGACATCGGCCTGACCCTGGAGTACCTGGAGACTCAGGGTGTGCCCGTCATCGGTTATCAGACCGAGGAGCTGCCCGCCTTCTACACCCGCGAGAGCGGCTTCAAGGTGGATTACCGCCTCGACACACCGGCGGCCATTGCCGAGGCGCTGCGTCTGAAGTGGGAGCTGGGACTGGCCGGTGGCGCCGTGGTCACCAACCCCATCCCGACCCAGTTCGCCATGCCCAAGGCCGACATAGATGCGGCCATCAAGCAGGCGTTGCAAGAGGCGGACGAGCAGGGAGTCAAGGGCAAGGCATCCACCCCCTTCCTGCTGGCGCGGGTGTGCGAGCTGACCGGCGGCAACTCGCTGGCGGCGAATATCCAGCTGGTGCTGAACAACGCCGCCCTGGGGGCGCGTATTGCCGCCAGCCTGTAACGACTCGCGGTGAATGAAAAAGAGGGCCTTTTGGCCCTCTTTTCTATTTCGGCGCTGTGATCGCCCGGGTGGATTATTGCAATACCAGCCGACCATGCAGTGGCTGCACGGGCCTGTTGTTGGGGTGGTGCATCACCGCCTTGAAGGCGTCGATCTGGGCCTGACTCACCTGCACCGGCTGCTTCATTACCAGCCAGCGCACCCCTTCCGAGCAGGGCGGTGTGGTCAGCGAACCGCTGAAGCGGTAGTAGTCGCGATTGGCTGGCAGCAACTGCTCGGCCGAAAGCGGCGCCTTGAGGGCGTGGATCTCGCCCGTTTTCGCTGGCAACTGATCCCAGGCCCGGGTCAGCGCCGGATTGGCCTTGCCCGCTTCGAACATCACGGCCAGCACGGCGATCTCGCCTTTGGCATTGGTGTGCACCAGGTGCCCTTCCAGCGGATAGGATTTGCCCTTGATGAGGTTTTCACTGGGAGCATGGAAGTGGAACTGCTTGAGCTCGAAGCGCATGCCATCGAGCATCAAGGTACTGCCCGGGGCATAGCCGACTTGTACTGTATGGCCATTGTTGACCAGGGTTTTACCGCCCGCCAGATAGTGGAACTGCAGTGGAGCCAGCTTGGCGTCGACCAGACCGTCGAGGTCTATCGGCGACTGGTTGCTGCCTGCACACTGGCCAAATTCCGGCGTCAGTTTGGCCCATTGTGCCGGGCCTGCCTCACCGCTGTACTCCCAGTGCGGGGTGGCAGCGAAGACGGCGGGGCAGAGCAACAGAGAGCAGGCCAACAGAGACTTTCTCATCATACATCCTTATCTTGATTGAAAAGCACAGCCATCCGCTTCCTTAATAAGTGAAGGAACAGTGGATGGCATTATCTAAAATGCGGGATACAGAATGTTAGACAGTATTTTTATTATTAACAGCCGTATGACAGATCATATTTATGATGCATATAAAATGAATCTAATTAACAGGTGGCTGCCACTGCATATTGAATAATCGCTTTATTCAATGACAGCAATCTAATTAATCAGCTGTTGTTGTGGATGAATTTGTTCATAATTCACTCATCGAAATTCAGCTCTTTTTTGCCTCGCAAGTCCCCGCCACCAGTCCGTCTGAAATATAATAATTCATTGTTTTTATTGTGGTTTTTGTTGGTCTCATTTGATCTTGAGCAAATAACGCACAAGCGTTCCCGGTCAGGCTGAGGTTGCTGTTATGCACAGCCACAAGGGAGAGAGAAAAATGAATAAATATTATTTGTTGCTGGCGTTGGGCTTGTCGGGGATGGGGTGGGCAGCCGAACCGATCCAACCCGTCGAGGCAGTCAAGGTGGGATCGCCAGAGAAAGTCGAGCTGGGCAAGATGTTGTTCTTCGAGCCGAGGCTCTCCAAATCCGGCGCCATCTCCTGCAACTCCTGCCATAACCTGGCGACCGGCGGCGTGGACAATCAGGTCAGCTCCCTCGGTCACAAGTGGAAGGAGGGACCGATCAACTCCCCCACAGTGCTCAACTCCAGCCTCAACTTCGTGCAGTTCTGGGATGGCCGCGCCAAGGATCTGAAGGCGCAGGCGGCAGGCCCCATCGAAAATCCGCTGGAGATGGCCTTCACCCACAAGCTGGCGGTGGATACCCTGCATACCCTGCCCGAATATCGCAGCCGTTTCAGCGCCGTTTACGGCAAGGCGGACTTTGGCATCGATGAGGTGACAGACGCCATCGCCGCCTTCGAAGAGACCCTGGTCACCCCCAACGCGCCGTTCGATCGCTGGTTGAAGGGAGACGGCAAGGCGCTGACGGCGCAGCAGTTGAAGGGCTATCAGCTGTTCAAGGAGAAGGGCTGCACTGCCTGCCACAACGGGGTGGCCATAGGTGGCAACTCCTATCAGAAGATGGGGCTGGTCAAGCCGTTCAAGACCGACAACCCGGCCCAGGGCCGTGGCGGCGTGACGGGCGAGAAGCAGTTCATCGGCTGGTTCAAGGTGCCGACCCTGCGCAATATAGAGCTGACCTACCCCTACTTCCACGATGGTTCAGTCTGGGATCTGAAGGAGGCGGTGCAGATAATGGCGGACATCCAGCTGGGCCAGGCGTTGAGCGAGCAGGAGGCCGACGACATGACCGCCTACCTCAAGAGCCTGACCGGCGAGCAGCCCCGGATAGTGCTGCCGATCCTGCCGCCCTCCCAAGCCGATACACCCAGGCCTCAGGTCAAGAGCTGACCGGGTCGTGAGTCTGAATCCAGGCGGGGCAGAGGCCCCGCTTTTCATGGCTCTATCTCTATGATAACAAAGCCAAAGTACCGTATTCAGCATAATGACAAGGGGATGACAATCCCCCAGCTGGCGACGGGGATTTCACCGATTTGCAGCCCTCTTCACAATTTCAACACGCTCACAATCTGTTCGATTGCCTAACTCATCCGACCTGGTGTCAAATCACTCCGCCCAATACAAGGAGTGGCATAATAATGAATAATATCAATAAATTAGTTCTGGCTATCGGATTCACTCTCACCACCTTCCCGGCCCTGGCGGCAGGCTTCCAGTGCAAGGATCACGTCAAACTCGGGGTCCCGAGTCAATCCAGTCAGCTGTTGTGCCGGGACGGTTATGCCGCCGGATACAACTATGACACCAAGGTCGCAGACTGGGTCTCTTACCGTATGACGGCGGCCAGCGCCCAGGGTCAGGTGCCACGCAAGGATGCCTTCGCCGAAGACAGGGAGGTGCCGGTGCAGTTCCGCGCTACTCTGGCGGACTACAAGGGGTCGGGCTACGACAGGGGTCATCAGGCGCCCGCTGCGGACATGCGCTCCACCGCCGCTACCATGAAGCAGAGCTTCTTGCTGACCAACATGACGCCGCAGTTGCCGGCGCTCAATCAGGGGGCCTGGCGCATTCTGGAAGAGAAGACCCGCCAGTGGGCCATCGCCTATCAGGATGTTCAGGTGATCACGGGCCCCATCTTCACCAACTCCGATGCTGCCATTGGCAATGGTGTGACTGTGCCCCACGCCTACTACCGGGTGGTGATGGATGTGGCCAACCAGGAGGCGATCGCCTTCGTTCTGCCGCAACAGAACGTATCGGCCAGCCGGCTTGCGGATTACATAGTGACTGTGGATGCGGTGGAGGAGCAGACCGGACTGGATCTTTTCACCGAGCTGCCGGATGAGCAGGAAGAGGCCATGGAATCACGGCTGATGGCCATGTGGGGCAACTGACTCGCGGTAACGACAACAGGGGCCTGGGCCCCTGTTGTCAGTCGTTCAGGTTGTCACCTATCTTCTTGACGGTGTCCCGGGTGCCGTGACCAATTTCGCGGGTCACATCCCGGGTGGTGTGGCCAATCTCGCGGGTCACGTTGCGGGTGGTATGCCCCACGGTTCTGCCCGCCTCCTTGATGTCGGCACATCCGCTGGTCAAGGTGCCCAGGGTCAGGCCGAGTGCCAACAGTGCCATGCAGTTACGCATCATGCCGTGCTCCTTCAGGTTTCATCGTTATATCCGATCTGCGGCGGGCATTATGGCCCCGTGTGCAGCGGGCGGGCAACCAGCAGGGTATGGCCCGGGTCCGGGATCTCGTGCTCCTCCTCCACATGGAAATGAGCCTCGCGCAGGCACTGGTACATCTGTTTGGAGTGATAGAAGCGGCTGTTGCCGTTGGCCAGACAGGTGAAGTAGAGGGAGGTGGCGTTGAGACTGAAGCTGGCGGCTTCGAAGGTCTGCCGGTCCCAGAACAGCTCCAGGATGCAGACTCTGGCGTCCGGTTTCATGCAATGCCGGATCCGGTTCAGGATGGCGACTATCTGCTCGTGGCTGAAGCAGTCGAGGAACTGGCTCATCCACCAGATGTCTGCCTCGCCGGGCAAGGGGCCCGGTTGCAGCAGATCCACCCCATGACCCTGAACTCGATCGCCGAGACCCGCCTCTTCAATATTCAGGCGGGCCAGTGCCAGCTGCTCGGGCAAGTCCAGAATGGTGACGTGCAGGGCGGGATCCCGCTTGGCACAAGCGATGGCCCACTTGCCGGTGTTGCCGCCCAGATCGTAGAGGTGGCGCGGCTCATAGCTGAATACCTTGTCCTGGGCCTGCTGGAACGCCCAGTCGGAGTAGAAGTGATCAAACGCAAACCAGCTGCTGCGGGCAGGCTCCGGCAGCTCGCTCAAGTGCGGGTAGAGGGTCTGCCAGGGGCCGAATTCCTGCAAGCCGGCCGGTGTGCCCTGACGGATGGCATCGAGCAGGTGGGCGAGGGGCTGATAGCAGACATGCTGGGTGAAGTCGAGATTGACCCGGCTCATGGCATCGTGCTGCAGATATTTGCCGACCCGACCCGACCCGACCCGACCCGGCCCAGCACATAGTGCTCGCCGGCCAGGTAGCAGAGTCCACCGCCGAGCCCCATGTCCAGCAGAACGCTGACGGCATATTCGCTCAGCTCGCACGCACTGGCTATCTGTGCCAGCGGCGCACCCTGCTGGCCACGGCTCTCGAGAAAGGCGAGCACCCCGGTTTCACGCAGACACCAGCTGGCCTGGAACAACATGGGCCCGAAGGCGATCTTCTGGGCCGCACTGATGGCCTCCAGCGCGTTATAGGGGTCTGCCTGATAGTGGTTCACTGGATGGCTCCTGCCGGATCAGCGGCTGTTTGCGCGGGCGAGTTCGGTCTGGATGGCCTGATTCAGGCCCAGGACCCAGCGGTTATAACTGCGATGAATGTTGCCCTTGCCTTTATCATCCAGATTGACGCTGCTCACATAATTAATGGAATAGTCGTGAGCGCTATATGGAATATCGATCACAGCCTGATGTTGGCGCACATTGACTTGGCCGCGAATAAGTCCCGGCTTCTCTTTTTTCATTACCCAGCTTTTACCGATCCCCGCCGTGATAATGGCACTGGCTACCTGATCTTCAGTCAGAGTAAAGGCAACCGGGTTGGCGGCCATATTGCGAATGGGCTGGCTGGTAGAGCAGGCAGCCAGCAGGGCGCAGGCCAGCAACAGGGATACCTTGTTAATAACTTTCATAATATTCCTTGCGACGATATTCAATATTGAGGGCATGGCAATGAGACAACACAAATCATTTATTTTCAATCACTATGCCAATAGATAATCTGCGCCAGCTATTATTTTTGACGAATAATGGTATTATTCGCGCAGCATTAATGTGATGACTCCAATTGTTAATTTCCATGGAGCAGGCACTGCCCAGCGGGTTAGTGCTTTTTTCCGTCTTCGTGCTCACGCCAAATGTTAAGGACAGGTTGCCTGAAATATGCTCTCTTTTTCGCTGCAAGCTAGTCAGGCACTGTCACCGGGTCTGGTCGACGAAAGCGACTGGCAGGAGTGGGCGCAGTGGGGTCAATGGCCTGCGGCGGCACCATTTCCTGTCACTCCTCTGTTGCCCATGATGATGGCGCGTCGCCTGAGCCAGGGCTCCCGGTTGGCGGTGCAGGTCGGCTTGAGCCTGCTGGCCCGCCATCCCGTCGATTATGCCATCTTCGTCAGTCGACACGGCGAGCTGGCTCGTTCCGTGACCCTGTTGCAGGCGCTGGCGGCCAGACAGGCGCTCTCACCCACGGATTTTTCCATGTCAGTCCACAATACGGCCGCTGGCCTCTGTTCCATCCAGGGCAAGGCCGCCATTCCCATGACGTCGCTGGCGGCGGGGGAGGGCGGGTTGATGGCGGGGTTCACCGAGGCGGTCGCGGCCTTGTACGCCGGTGCCCAACAGGTGCTGCTGGTGGCGTTCGAGGGGCCTGTGCCGGATTTTCATCGCCCCTGGCTGCCAGACGAGGCGCCACCCCATGCACTGGGGCTGATATTGCAGGCCGGTGAGCAGTGGTGCTGCCAAGCTGCGAATGGCGTGAGTCCGGAGGCCGGGGCAACTTCGACTTTGCCTCAGTCGCTGGCCTTCTGGCGGGCCCTGCTGCGGGATGAATCGGCACTGACCCTTTGCAATGGCCGGCAGGAGTGGACATGGCAGCGGCGCTGAACCTGTGCTGGCGCCTGCTTGGCACGGCCCTTGGCTTCGCTCTGTTCGGGGTGGGCGGTCTGCTGCTCACCCTGTTCTGGTTTCCGTTGCTGGCGCTCTGCCTGCGCGGGGAGCGACGGCGTACCCTGGCCCAGCTGACCATACGCCACAGCTTTCGGCTGTTTCTTGGTGTGCTGCGCGGCTGGGGCGTGCTGGATTATCGGGTGAGCGGCATGCCCGCCGACTTGCGCGGCGCCCTGGTAGTGGCCAATCACCCCAGCCTGCTCGATTACGTCATGCTGGCCGCCGAGATGCCGGTGTGTGACTGCATCGTCAAGCAATCCCTCTGGCGCAACCCTTTCGTGGGCGGCGTGGTCAGGGCGGCAGATTATATTCCCAACGTAGAAGCGGAGCGCCTCCTGCCCCTGTGCATGGCGCGGATCCAGGCCGGCGGTCTGTTGCTGATTTTCCCTGAGGGAACCCGCACCACGCCGGGGGAGCCCATCAAGTTGCAACGGGGCGCCGCCCAGTTGGCGGTGCGCAGCCAGGTGCCCCTGCAACCTGTGCGGATCCACTGCAACACCCGATTTCTCACCAAGCAGGACAAATGGTTCAAGATCCCGGAAAATAAGCCGACCTTCACCATAGAATTCCTGCCGCAAGTGGCGCCAGACGAGGTGGTCGCCACCGGCCAGAGCAGCGCTCTGGCCGCGCGCCAGTTGACCCGTTTTCTCACCCGGACCCTGCAAACAGGGCCCCAATGACAGCGTATGGAACAGTTATGCAAGACCTGCACCTAGAGATCAAACAACTCATCATCGACAGTCTCAACCTCGAGGGACTGACCCCTGAAGATATAGACAGCCAGGCCCCGCTGTTCGGTGATGGCCTGGGACTGGACTCTATCGATGCGCTGGAGCTGGGCCTTGCCATCAAGGGCCGCTACGGCATAGTGCTCTCCGCCGAGGATGAGAATACCCGTCGTCACTTTGCCTCAGTCGCAGCCCTGGTCGCCCTGGTGCAGGCCCAGTCGAAAGGGGAGGCCTGAGCCATGACCCGTGACGACATCTTTGCCCAGATCAAAACCGCCCTCGTCGATCTGTTCGAAGTCGATGAAGAGGCCATCACTCCCGAGGCACGTCTCTATCAGGATCTCGAGCTCGACAGCATAGATGCCATCGATCTGGTGGTGCACCTGCAAAAGCTGACCGGCAAGAAGATAAAGCCGGAAGAGTTCAAGTCGGTGCGCAGCGTCAATGACGTTGTGGATGCGGTCGAGCGTCTGCTCGCCGGCGCCTGATGCGGATACGCGCCAGATCATGACGCGCTGGCTCTCCTGGCTGGCCGGTGGTGCCCTCCTGCTCTACCCGCTGGCTGTGTACTGGGGGCTGACTCACACCAGCCAGACTCCGCTGCTGGTGGGGCTGCTGGTCATCTTCTTCTTGCGGCTGCTGCCGGGTCTGCTCAAGCGGCGGGTCCGGTTTGGTCCCCTGACTGAGTGGCTCTGGCTGGGTCGCCTGCTGGCCTGCATCGGTCTGGGGCTGACCCTGCTGTCGGCGCTATTCTCTGCCCGCCACTGGTTGCTCTATTACCCGCTGGCGGTGAGCCTGGCGCTGCTCTGCCTGTTTGGCTGGAGCCTGACCCGCCCCATGAGTCTGGTGGAGCGGCTGGCCCGCTTGCAGGATCCCCGCCTGCCGGATATCGCCATCGGCTACACCCGGCGGGTGACCCAGATCTGGTGCGGCTTCTTCGTGGTCAATGGCGCCCTGGCGGCCTTCACCATCTGGTACGGCGATCTGGCGCTCTGGAGCCTCTACAACGGCCTCATCAGCTATGGGTTGATGAGCGCTTTGATGGCTGGGGAGTATCTGGTACGCCGGCGACTGATGAAGAGGCTGGCCCCATGACCCTGCTGCAAACGCTCTGGCAGCGGGACGACGACCAGCTGGTGGCGTTCGGTCAAGGCGGCGAGGTGACTCTGGCCGAGCTGCGTCTTGGTAGCCTGCAACTGGCCCGGGTCATGGCACGCCATGCTCGCCCCGGGCAGCCTCGCGCGCGCTGGGCGCTCTGTTTCGATGACAGTCTGCTGTTTGCCCAGGCGCTGCTGGCCTGCGCCCTCGGCGGTCATCAGGCCATCTTGCCGGGCCATCAACGGGTGGCCGGGCTGCTGGCGCTGCGGGATCAGTTTGACGGCCTGCTCACCGATGGCGAGCTGCCAGTCGATGGGCTTGATGTGCCCCAGTTGCGGCTACCCCTTGCCGATTGCCATGGCGAGCGGGATGCAGAGCGCGCCGACCTGACACCCGAACGTCTCGATCTGACCCTGTTCAGCTCGGGCTCCACCGGCGAGCCCAAGGCCATCCCCAAAGCCTGGCCCCAGCTGGAGGCCGAGCTGCGGGTGCAAATGGCGCTCTGGGGCCAGGCCCTGACCGACACCCGGGTGCTGGCCAGCGTCAGTCACCAGCACATCTACGGCCTGCTGTTTCGTATCCTGCTGCCTCTGGCCCTGGGGCGTCCGTTCGATCGTCGCAGCATCGACTATCCGGAGCAACTGGCGGTGCAAACCGCTCCCTGGGTGCTGATCGCTTCCCCCGCTTTTCTCAGCCGGCTCGATCCGGCCATTCCCGCTGCGGGCTGCCGCCTTATCGTCTCCTCCGGCGGGCCTCTGCAACCCGGGGATGCCCATCAGGCCCGGGCCCTGCTCGGCCAGCTGCCGGTGGAGATTTTCGGCAGCAGCGAGACTGGCGGTATCGGCTGGCGCCAGCGCAATCAGGCGCAGACCCCCTGGACGACGCTGCCCGGGGTTGAGGTGCGGGTCGGCCCGGATCAGGGCTTGCTGCTGCGCTCCCCCTTCCTGGCAGAGGACGGCTGGCTGGCCTGCGCCGATCGCATCCTGATGACGGGGGCCGGATTCGAGCTGCTGGGGCGCCAGGACAGGGTGATCAAGCTGGAGGAGAAGCGCATCTCCCTCGACGAGGTGGAGGCGCGCCTGCAAGCCCTGCCGGAGGTGGAGTTGGCCGCCGTGCTGCCTCTGCAGCAAGGCCAGCGCCAGATCCTCGGCGCCGTGCTGGTGCTGAGCGAGGTGGGGGCCGCCCGCTGGGCCGAGCTGGGTCAGGGCCGCTTCCTGCTGGCCCTGCGCCAGCAACTGCGCCCCTGGCTCGAACCGGTCGCCCTGCCGCGCAGCCTGCGCCGGGTTGACCAGATGCCGCTCAACGCCCAGGGCAAACGCCCCTGGCCACAACTCAAGGAGCTGTTCGATGAGCCTCTCTGCTGACACGCTGCCGACAGTGCTTGGCTGCGAGACGCTGGCCGATGGCGTGCGCCTGCACCTGCGGCTCGATCCTGAGCTGCCCTGGTTTGCGGGCCACTTTCCCGGCGCGCCCCTGCTGCCAGGGGTCACCCAGATCCACTGGGTCATGCACTATGCCGCCAGCCGGCTCAACCTGGAGCTGCCGTTTCACGGGCTGGATCAGCTCAAGTTCCAGCGTCCGCTGCGGCCGGGGGCCGAATGCAGCCTGAGCCTGCAGTGGCAGCCACAAAAGGATCAGCTCGTTTTCAGCTATACGCTGGGGGATGAGCCGGCGAGCAGCGGACGGGTGCGCTTCATCCCATGACGCCCTGCATCCTGATCCCCTGTTACAACCATGCCGGCCCCCTGGCCGCCGTGCTGGATCGGCTGGCCGAATATGAGCTGCCCTGCCTGCTGATCGACGATGGCAGCGAACCCGTCGCCGCCGCCGCGCTGGATGGGCTGGCCGCCCGCCACCCCTGGGTCACCCTGCTGCGCCATTCGCACAACCAGGGCAAGGGCGGTGCCGTGATGACGGGGCTGCGCCACGCCCATGGCCTCGGTTTCAGCCACGCCCTGCAGGTGGATGCCGATGGCCAGCACGATCTGGCAGACATTCCGGCCCTGCTGGCCGAGGCGCACCGGGATCCCGATGCGCTTATCTCGGGGCGCCCTGTCTACGACGATTCCGTGCCCAGAGGGCGCCTCTATGGCCGCTACATCACCCATGTCTGGGTCTGGATCGAGACGCTGTCGTTTGCCATCAAGGACAGCATGTGCGGCTTTCGGGTCTATCCGCTGGCGGCCAGCTGCGCGCTGCTCGAACAGGTGGCGCTCGGCAGGCGGATGGATTTTGACACCGAGGTGATGGTGCGCCTGCACTGGGCCGGGGTGGCGGTGCGTTTCGTGCCGACCCGGGTCATCTATCCCGCCGATGGCAGCTCCCATTTCCAGCTCTGGCGCGACAACCGCGATATCTCCTGGATGCACACCCGGCTGGTGTGCCGCCTGTTGTGGGATCTGCTGCTGCGCCTCGGCGCAGGGGCTGCCCGGCTGTGGCGTGAGCGCCGGACCCACTGGTCGCGCACCCCGGAGCGCGGATCCCTGCTCGGCATGCAGATCATGCTGGCCAGCTATCGCCTGCTTGGGCGGCGGGGCTTCTCCCTGTTGCTCTACCCCGTCATCGGCTACTTCTGGCTGACCGGCCGCGCCCAGCGTCAGGCATCCCAAGCCTATCTGGCCCGGCTCGAGGCCTTTTCCCGCACTCAGGGCATACGGCTCCCCCCTGAGCCGAGATCGAGCTTTCGCCACTTCCTGCGCTTTGGTGAGTCTGCGCTCGACAAGCTTGCCGGCTGGCGCGGTGATATAGCCGAGGATCAGGTCGAGCTGGTGGGGAGGGATCACTACGAGGCCGCCATCAACAGCGGCAAGGGCTTGCTGCTGCTGGGCTCTCACCTCGGCGACCTCGAGCTGTGCCGGGCCCTTGGCAGTCGCAAGGGGGAGGTGCGCATCAATGCGCTGGTCTTCACCCGTCACGCGGCCCGTTTCAACGCTCTGCTCAAGCAGATCAACCCGGATTCACGGCTCAACCTCATTCAGGTGCAGGAGATGGGGGCCGATACCGCCATCCTGCTCAAGGAGAAGCTGGATCAGGGGGAGTGGGTGGTGATCGTCGGCGATCGCACCTCTGTGACCCGGGAGAAGCGGGTGGTCTGGGCCGACTTTCTCGGCGCGCCGGCCCCCTTTCCCCTCGGTCCCTTTGCCCTGGCCAGCGTGCTGGGTTGCCCGGTTTACCTGATGTTCGGCCTCAAGGAGCAGGGGCGCTTTCGGGTGCATTTCGAGCCCTTTGCCGACAGCCTCAGTCTGCCGCGCCAGGGGCGACAACAGATACTCGCGTCCCGGGTGCAGGCCTATGCCGATCGCCTGCAGCATCACTGCCTGCGTGCCCCGCTGGACTGGTTCAACTTTTTTGATTTCTGGCAGCTGACCGATGAACAAGAGTGAGATGAAGTGCGTCACCTTCGGCGCCGAGCCGTTGACCATCGAAGATGTGGTGGCGCTGGCAGAGCGCCGTGCCCGCCCGGCATTGAACCGGGATCCCGCCTTTATGGCCCGCATCCAGCGGGGGGCTGATTTTCTCGACCGACTGCTGGCCGAGGAGGGGGTCATCTACGGGGTGACCACAGGCTACGGGGATTCGGTGACCCGACCCGTGCCCGCCGAGCTGGTGCCCGAGCTGCCACTGCACCTGACCCGCTTCCACGGCTGCGGGCTGGGGGCGGATTTCGAGCTCGATGCCGGCCGCGCCGTGCTGGCGACCCGGCTCTGCTCCCTGGCGCAAGGGGTCTCCGGCGTCAGCCCGGGTTTGCTCGAGAGGCTCTGCTGGCTGCTGGAGCAGGATCTCATACCGCGCATTCCACAAGAGGGCTCCGTCGGTGCCAGCGGCGATCTGACGCCGCTATCCTACGTCGCCGCCGTGCTGGTGGGGGAGCGCGAGCTCCATCACGATGGTGCGCTGCGTCCCACCGTCGAGGTTTATCGGGAGCTGGGGATCACTCCCCTGACCCTGAGACCCAAGGAGGGGCTGGCGCTGATGAACGGCACTTCGGTAATGACGGCGCTGGCCTGTCTCGCCTACGCCCGCGCCGACTACCTGATGCAACTGGCGACCCGGATCACGGCGCTGGTGAGCGTCGCCATGGGGGGCAACGCCTTCCACTTCGACGAGCGGTTGTTTGCCGCCAAGCCCCACCCCGGCATGCAGGGGATAGCGGCCTGGCTGAGGTCGGATCTGGTGGCCGGCGAGCTGCCGCGCCACAGCGACCGGCTGCAGGACAGATACTCATTGCGCTGCGCCCCCCACGTCATAGGTGTGGTGGCCGACAGCCTGCCCTGGTGGCGCCAGCTCATCGAAAACGAGCTCAACAGCGCCAACGATAACCCGCTGATCGACGGGGAGGGGGAGCACGTGATGCACGGTGGCCACTTCTACGGCGGCCACATCGCCATGGCCATGGACAGCATGAAGACGGCCATCGCCAATCTGGCGGACTTGCTGGATCGCCAGCTGGCCCAGCTGGTCGACACCAAGTTCAACGGCGGCCTGCCGAGCAACCTCTCGGGGGCGCCAGCCGGGCGGCAGATGATCAACCACGGCTTCAAGGCGGTGCAGATCGGCGTCTCGGCCTGGACCGCGGAGGCGCTCAAGCAGACCATGCCCGCCAGCGTCTTCTCCCGCTCCACCGAGTGCCACAACCAGGACAAGGTGAGCATGGGCACCATAGCGGCGCGCGATGCCCTGCGGGTGCTGACCCTGACCGAACAGGTCGGGGCCGCCTGCCTGCTGGCGGCGGTACAGGGGGTCGAGCTGCGCCTGGCCCAGCCCACACCCTTCACCCGCCCACTCAGCCCGGCCCTGACCCATATGGTGCAGCAGGTGCGGGCCGAGTTTGCGCCTCTGCTGGAAGACAGGGCGCTGGAGCAGGAGCTCAGGGCGTTGATCGCCAGTCTCCGTCAGCGTCACTACTCCCTTTATGGGCCGAGCCAGGACTGAAACAAGGTCACTATTGATGAGACAACCCATGCAGAATGAACCCTGGCAGATCAGCACTGAAGTGGAAGTGACCATCCCATTCCACGACGTGGACATGATGGCTGCATTGGTCTGGCAGGGGCACTCCCTATGAGACAACCCATGCAGAATGAACCCTGGCAGATCAGCACTGAGATCGAAGTGACCATACCATTCCACGACGTGGACATGATGGCCGTCGCCTGGCACGGTCACTACTTTCGCTACGTAGAGCTGGCCCGCTGCGCCCTGCTCGATCTTATCGATTACAACTACCCGCAGATGGAGGCCTCCGGCTACCTCTGGCCCATTATTGACACCCGGATGAAGTATCTGGCGCCGCTGCGCTTCGGCCAGCGGGTGCGGGTGCGCGCCACCCTGACCGAGTACCAGAACCGGTTGAAGATCGACTACCTGCTGAGCGATGCCGCGAGCGGCACCCGCACCAGCAAGGGCTACAGCATCCAGGTGGCGGTGAGCAAGGCGAGCGGCGAGATGTGCCTGGCCTCGCCCCAGGTGCTGCTGGACAAGCTGGGGGTGAGCCAGTGAGGCCTCTTCTGAACCGCGTGATGGTCGGGCTGACCCTGTTGCTGGCGTTGCCGCTGCAGGCGGCTCCACTGAGCCGTGACCAGGTGCAGCAGTTGCTGACCCTGAGTCAGGTCAGGCAGGCCCATTTCGAACAGGAGAAACAGGTGGCGGGTCTGAGCCAGCCGCTCAAGGCCTCCGGTGAGCTGCTGCTGGTGCGCGACCTTGGTCTCTGGTGGCAGCAGCAGAAGCCCTTTGCCCTGACCCTGACCCTGACGCCACAACGCATGGTGCAGCAGATGGCGGATCAGCCCGCCACCGTCATCGACAGCCCGCAACTGCTTGAATTCAGCCAGATGCTGCTGGCGCTGTTCGGCTCGGACGAGGTGACCCTGAGCCGCTACTTCAAGGTCGATTTTCAGAGCACGGAGGCGGGCTGGCAGCTGCTGCTGGTGCCGACCCTGACACCGCTGGACAAGGTGTTCGCCAGCCTCACCCTGAGCGGGCAAGGTCAGCTGGATGAGCTGGTCATTGCCGACAAGCAGGGTGACAGCACCCGCATCCGTTTCAGCGCCTGGCAGGAGCGAAGCCTGCCACTGACCCACGAGGAGCAGGCCCGCTTTGCTGCCCACTAGCCCCGTATTGTACCTTGCCACTGCCCTTGGTTTGGCCGGGAGAATCGACCTTGCTGCAATCTGAAACCACCTGGCGTCGGCTTGGCACTATCTGGATCGGTCTCTGTCTTCTGCTGGTGGCCGTGCTGGTCTGGCAGCTGCCCCACAGCCGCATCAACACCAGCCTGATGGATCTGTTGCCCCACGAATCCCGCAGCGATCTGGATCCGGCGTTGCAGCAGGGCTTGCTGCAACAGCTCGATCGCCAGCTGGTCTGGATGCTGAGCCTGCCTGCCGGACAGAACGGGCAGGCGGCGGCCGAGCTGTGGGTAAAACAGCTCGACCAGATAGCGGCCTTCTCCCATATCAAGGGCTATCAGCCCGAGCTGGCCCCCGCCTGGCAGGGCTATCTGCACAGTCTCGCCTGGCAGCGGCTGGATGAAGCGGGCCGGGCCCGGCTGGCGGCTGGCGCCGAGGGCTGGAGCCAATGGGTGCTTGGCCAGATCTACTCGCCCTTTGGCGGCGTTTCCCGCGCCGAGTGGCAGAGTGATCCGCTGTTGTTGACCCGGGCAGGGGTGTTGGCAGAGGCTCGCGGCCCCATGCAACTCAAGGAGGGCTGGCTGGTCAGCCGGGACAAGGCGGGTCGCGACTGGTTCATGGTGCGGGCCGAGCTGGATCTCTCCGCCTTCGATATCCAGCGCAATCAGGGGTTGCTGAGGGTGCTCGACAACGCCGAGCAACGGCTGGCCGAAGCCTATCCCGGTGCCGAGCTGCTGCGCCGTGGCACCCTTTTCTACAGCCAGCACGCCAGCAACCTGGCCCAGCAGGACATCTCCACCATAGGGCTTGGCTCCATGATCGGAGTCATTCTGCTTATCTGGGGCGTATTTCGCTCGACCCGGGCGCTGCTGCTCTCCCTGCTACCCATCTGCGTGGGGCTGATGTGGGGGCTGGGCACTGTGCTCATCCTGTTTGGCGAGATCCATCTCTTCACCCTGGTGATCAGCAGCAGTCTCATCGGCATCGCCATCGACTACGCCATCCATTTCCTGTGCGAGCGACGGTTGCACGGCGGCGACGAGACGCCGCATCAGACCCGACTACAGCTGCTGCCGAGCCTCTCACTGGCGGTGTTGACCACCCTGATCGGCTATGGCCTGCTCTGGTTTGCCCCCTTCCCCGGGCTGCAGCAGCTGGCGGTGTGCGCACTGGCGGGCCTGTTCAGCGCCTTCATCACTGTGCTCTGCCTGTTCCCGCGTTGGTCGGGCCCCCTGCCGACCCGGCCCCTGCGCAGTCAGCCACTGCTGATGGCCTGGCTCAGAGCCTGGCAGCAGCGTCGCCTGGTGCGCATCGGCCTGCCGCTGCTCTGCCTGCTGCTGGCCACCCTTGGCATCAGCCAACTGCAGGTGGATGACGACATACGTCGGCTGCAACCCTTGCCGGTGGAACTGCAGGCGCAGGAGAACCAGATCAAGGCCCTGACCGGTCAGCAGGGGGGCATGCAGGGTTTTTTGGTGACGGGTACGGATGCCGAGCAGGCGCTGCAACGGCTGGAGCGACTGGATGATCAGCTGACCGAGCTTAAAAATAGCGGCGCATTGCGGGACTTTGTCTCCCTCAGCCGCTGGCTGCCCTCGCTGGCGCGCCAGCAGCAGGATGCGGCCGCCATTCGGGCCCTGTTGCCCCGGGTGGTGGCCCGATTGCAAGAGGCCGGGGTGCCAATACCAGCAGGGGGGAAAGGGCCCGCCCGTCAGCCTGACTGGTTGACCCCGGCAGCCTGGCTGGCCAGCCCGGTCAGCGAGGGGAGCCGTCTGCTGTGGCACTCGCTGGAGGATGGCCGCGTCGCCATCTGGGTGCCACTGGTCGGGGTGCAGGACGAGGTCGCCCTGACGGCGCTGGCAGCTGCCGAGCAGGGTATCTACTGGCAGGATCAGCGCAGCGAGTGGAGCCAGTTGTTTGCCCACTACCGGATCAAGCTGGCTGAACTGCTGCTGCTGGCCATCGGCCTGGTGGCCCTGCTGCTCTGGCGGCGGATGGGGGCAGCCAGGGCGTCCCGGGTGCTGCTGGTCAACCTGATTGCTCTCGCCATGGGGCTGGCACTGCTCGCCGCCTGCGGCCAGCCGCTCACCCTGTTTGGTGTGCTGGCGCTCAGCCTCATCTTCGGCATCGGCATCGACTACGGTCTCTTCTTTGCCCACTGTGGCAACCAGCTGGCGCGGCAGAGTTCCACCCTGCTCGCCATCCTGCTGGCGAAC
Organism: Aeromonas sp. D3; assembly: GCF_027705025.1. Lineage (NCBI taxonomy): Bacteria > Pseudomonadati > Pseudomonadota > Gammaproteobacteria > Aeromonadales > Aeromonadaceae > Aeromonas > Aeromonas sp. D3. The sequence goes on from NZ_JAPDBE010000003.1 coordinate 102,057, forward strand.
CTCACCACCCAGCTGGCGTTCGGCTTGCTGGCGCTGAGTCACACCCCCGCCATAGCGGGCTTTGGTCTGGTGTTGAGCGGCGGTATCTTTACTGCCTTCCTGTTGTCGCCTCTGGTGCTGGACCGCGTGCAACCGGATGGCGCTGTGCGGGAGCCCCAATTGCCAGGGCAGGATAGCCGGGAGCCAACATGACAATAAGATCACTGTTTGTATTACTCATGTTTTTGCTGGGGGGCTGCAGCAGCCAGCCTTCCCCCACCGCCTATCTCGACAAGGGGACCGTCATGGCGCTGCCTGCCCCCGTGCTTGCTACCCCCTTCTATCGCCAGCAGTTGCTGACGGCCACCGTGGGTGAGAGCGCCCATCAGCTGATGACTGTGCTGGAGGCCGATGGCAGCCAGTTGACCCTGGTCGGCTTGACCCCGAGCGGGGTGCGGCTGTTTCGGGGGCGTTACGATCAGCAGGGTATAGCGACTCAGCAGCTGAGCCCGCTGCTCGCCACCGGCATGCCTCCAGTGACCCAGGTGCTGGCGGACGTCATGCTCTGCTACTGGCCACTGGCCAGCTGGCAGCCGCAGCTGCCGCCGGGCTGGACGCTGCGGGACCAAGGGCTGACGCGCCGGCTGCGCTCTCCCGATGGCGCCCTGGTCACCGAGATCGGGTACCAGGACAAGGGCGGCGTACGGGAGCCGGTCAGCCTGCAACAGCATGTATTTCACTACCGTTTGCAGCTGGAGACTCTGTCCCAATGAGTTGTTATATCGCGGCTTACGGCCTCATTTCGGCATTGGGGGAGGGCAGGGATGCCAGCGCCGAGGCCCTGCTGGCCTGGCAGGCAGAGGGGAGCACGCCGCTCACCCGCCACAACCAGACCTTGCTGGATGGTCGCCTGACCCCGGTGGGGCGGGTCGAGGGTGCTTTGCCGGAAATACCGGCGGCGTTGGCCCCTTATGCCTCGCGCAACAACCGCCTGCTGCTGGCGGCGCTGGCGCAGATCCGCCCGGCCCTGGACAAGGCGCTGGCGGAGTTTGGCCCTGCGCGGGTAGGCCTGGTGCTTGGCACCAGCACAGCCGGGATCGGCGAGGCCGAGCTGGCGATCGCCGCCGCCCGGCGGGGGGAGGCAATTCCCCCGGCCTTTGACTATCGCCAGCAGGAGCTGGGCTCTCCGTCCGAATTTCTGGCCCGTTATCTCGACATCTCCGGGCCTGCCTACACCCTCTCCACCGCCTGCTCTTCCAGCGCCCGCGCCTTCATCAGCGGTCAGCGGATGCTGGCGGCCGGACTGGTGGATGCGGTGATCGTCGGTGGCGCCGACAGCCTGTGCGGCTTGACTATCAACGGTTTTGACAGCCTGGAGTCCTTGAGTGGCACCCTCTGCCAGCCATTCGACAACGGTCGACAGGGGATCAACATCGGCGAGGGGGCCGCGCTGTTTTTGCTGAGCAAACAGCCTGCGCCGCTGGCCTTGCTGGGGGCGGGCGAGTCGTCCGATGCCTGGCATATCTCGGCCCCTCATCCGGACGGCGTGGGGGCCGAGGCAGCCATGCAGATGGCGCTGGCTCAGGCTGGTATAGCGCCTGACCAGGTGGGTTACATCAACCTGCACGGCACGGCCACCCGCCTCAATGACGCCATGGAGAGCCAGGCCGTGCATCGCCTGTTCGGGGACAAGGTGCCCTGCAGCTCCACCAAGCCGCTCACCGGCCATACCCTGGGCGCTGCCGGTGCCATTGAAGCTGCGCTCGCCTGCCTGCTGCTGGAGCGGGCCCTGCCGCTGCCGCCCCAAGGGGTCATGACGGCGGATCCGGCGCTGGCACCCATCCGGCTGGTGAGGGGCGCCACTCGGCTTGCGGCACCCCGGGTCCTCTCCAACTCTTTTGCCTTCGGTGGCAACAACGTCAGCCTGCTGTTCGGGAGATCACCCTCATGAATGAGCGCATACCGCTGCCCGCCATCGAGGCCCTGTTGCCCCATCAGGCCCCCATGCTGCTGCTTGACCGCATCTGCACCGTGGATGCGAGCCAGGTGCGCTGCGAGACACGGGTCGGCCCCCGGCACGCCTTGTTGCTCGATGGCGAGGGCAATTTGCCCGCCTGGGCAGGCATAGAGCTGATGGCCCAGACCATAGCCGCCTGGGCTGGCATGCAGGGGCGGTTGCGCGGCGAGCCGGTGCGCATCGGCATGCTGCTCGGTACCCGCAAATATCGCTGCCAGCCCACCCGCTTTGCGGCGGGGGCCCTGCTCACCATAGAGGCCAGCTGCCTGTTGCAAGACGGCGGCATGGCCAGTTTTGAATGCCGGATCCTGCAAGATGGGCAGGAGTGCGCCACTGCGCGCCTCTCGACCTATCAACCCGCACCCGGCGAATTGTCCGATTTGTTAGCGTAAGGAAGCTTCATGATCTCTACCGTATTGGTCACGGGCGCCAGCAAGGGGATAGGCCGCGCCATCGCCCTCAAGCTGGCTGCCGACGGTTTTTTCGTCGTCGTGCACTACCACGGCGACCGCGCAGGTGCCGAGGCCACTCTGGCGAGCCTGCAAGCCGCAGGGGGACAGGGGCGCCTGATCCAGTTCGACATAGCCGATCGTCAGGGCTGCCGCGAGCGGCTGGAAGCCGACATGGCCGAGCATGGCGCCTATTACGGCGTGGTCTGCAACGCCGGCATCATACGTGACGCCGCCTTCCCCGCCCTCACGGACGAGGATTGGGATGGGGTGCTGCACACCAATCTGGATGGCTTCTACAACCTGCTCAAGCCCTGCATCATGCCGATGATTGGCCTGCGCCGGGGCGGTCGCATAGTGACCATCTCCTCGGTTTCCGGCCTGATGGGCAACCGTGGCCAGGTCAACTACAGTGCCGCCAAAGCCGGCATCATGGGGGCCACCAAGGCGCTGGCGCTGGAACTGGCCAAGCGCAAGATCACGGTGAACTGCGTGGCACCTGGCCTCATCGATACCGGCATGGTCGATGCCGAGGTGAAAGAGGAGGCGATGAAACTGATCCCGCTCAAGCGGATGGGGCAGGCCGACGAGGTGGCGGGGCTGGTCTCCTACCTGATGTCGGATATCGCTGCCTACGTGACCCGGCAGGTCATCTCCATCAACGGGGGCATGGTATGACACTTATGCAATGGCTCTCCTGCCTGATGTCGACTCCAACTGGTGCTGTCTCTGTGGCTCGCCAGATCATCTCTGTGAATGGCGGTATGGTATGAAGCGGGTAGTAGTAACCGGCATGGCCGGGGTGACGGCGTTCGGCCAGGACTGGCCAAGTGTGCGGGCAAAGTTGCAGGCGGGACGCAACGCTGTGGTGACCATGCCGGAATGGGCCATCTACGAGGGGCTCAACACCCGGCTGGCGGCGCCCATTACCGACTTTGTGCTGCCTGCCCACTATCCGCGCAAGAAGACCCGGGCCATGGGGCGTGTCTCCCAGCTGGCGACCGTGGCCACCGAGCTGGCGCTGGCGCGGGCCGGACTGCTTGACCACCCTGTGCTGACCGGCGGTCGCACCGGCATCGCCTATGGCTCCTCCACTGGCAGCACGGATCCCATCCGCGCCTTTGGGGTCATGCTCAACGACAAGAGCACTGCCAGCATCACGGCCACCACCTATGTGCAGATGATGCCGCACACGGCGGCGGTCAATACCGGCCTCTTCTTCGGCCTGCGCGGGCGGGTGATCCCCACCTCCAGCGCCTGTACCTCCGGCAGCCAGGGGATTGGCTATGCCTACGAGTCCATCAAGCACGGCTACCAGACCCTGATGGTGGCAGGTGGGGCGGAGGAGCTCTGTCCGTCTGAGGCCGTGGTGTTCGACACCCTGTTTGCCACCAGCCAGATGAACGACAACCCCGAGCTGGCACCACGGCCGTTCGACCGGCAGCGGGACGGACTGGTCATTGGCGAAGGGGCGGGCACCCTGGTGCTGGAGGAGCTGGAACATGCACAGGCGCGTGGAGCCACCATCATCGCCGAGCTGGTGGGGTTTGCCACCAACTGCGACGCCGCCCATGTGACCCAGCCCCAGCAGGAGACCATGCAGCTGTGCATGGAGATGGCGCTGGCCCAGGCAGGGCTGGTACCGGCCGACATCGGCTACATCAGCGCCCACGGCACGGCCACCGAGCGTGGCGACATTGCCGAGAGCCACGCCACTGCCGCCATCTTTGGCGACAAGACCCCCATATCGTCGCTCAAGAGCTTCTTCGGCCATACCCTGGGCGCCTGCGGTGCCGTTGAGGCCTGGCTGTCGCTGGAGATGATGCAGGAGGGCTGGTTTGCCCCCACCATCAATCTGACCGAGCCGGATCCGGCCTGTGCCCCGCTGGATCATGTGGTAGGCAATGGTCGCGCGCTGGCGGTGGACTATCTGATGTCCAACAACTTCGCCTTCGGCGGTATCAACACCTCCCTTATCTTCAAACGCTGGTCCTGAAGCCATGCGTCTTGCCTGCGGGCAGGGTGCCGGTACAGCCTGGGTTTGGTCTGGATGAATTAAGATGCCTCCCATTTTTAGGGAGGCATAATGTCTGTTCCATCTGCTGTTTTCTCTGCTTAACCCCACCTGCGCCGCGGCTTCAATGCGCTCTTGCTGTCGACCCTTTTATTGGCGCTGCCTGCGCCGGCCATGGCCGATGATGACTTTCGGCTGGGCAAGACTCTCTTGCTGGGAGTGGGCGACCATGCCGCCATTATTACCATCATTGTCTGCCGACCTGCCAAGTCCATCATGGTCAAGGCAGGACGGGAATTAACCCTTAACCGGGTCAAGGTGTTTTATGGCAACGACAGCAGCAAGACCCTCACTTTTGACAAGGATCTCAAAGCTGATCAGGAATCGGACTGGAAATCCCTCGGCAGCCGCCTTTGCATCAAGCGGATCGAGGTTTATGGCAATTCGGAGGGGAGCAAGGCCGGGGTCAAGATATACGGCCGCAAATAAGAGATGGACGGGGGTTCACATCCCCCGTCCATTTACCTATTTCTTGGGGCGAAACGGCTTGATCACGGCTTCATCGCACTCGAGATAGGGTCCATCCATGAGGTCGATGCAGTAGGGGATGGCGGGGAAGACCGCATCCAGGCACTCACGGATGGACTTGGGCTTGCCCGGCAGGTTGACGATGAGCGAACTGCCGCGCAGGCCGGCGGTCTGGCGCGACAAAATGGCGGTTGGCACGAACTTGAGGGACTCGGCCCGCATCAGCTCGCCAAAGCCCGGCATCATGCGATCGCACACCGCCTCCGTGGCCTCGGGGGTCACATCCCGCTTGGCGGGGCCAGTGCCGCCCGTGGTGACGATGAGGCAGCACTGCTCCTCGTCTGCCAGCCGGATCAGGGTTGCTTCAATCTGATCCTGTTCATCTGGGATCACCTGATAGACGGGTTCCCATTCAGAGGTCAGATACGCGCCCAGCGTCTCTATGATGGCCTTGCCGGAGAGGTCTTCGTAGATGCCTGCACTGGCGCGATCGCTGACGGTGACGATGCCGATTTTTGCCTTGCTCATGGTCTGCTCTTGGTTGCGCTGAATAAGTGGCAAATAAAATAACATAATCAGTGAGATATGTTAAACGAGGCCAGACATTGGCGAGTGTGGTGCTCAACATCGAGTGCCGAATGAAAAGCAATATTGCAGGTTCCCTTTCAATAAGACATAAGGCCAGGGTGTCGTCGCCATAAAAATGTATAAACAGATTAAGGGGAAATATTCAGGAATAATCGGTTGATCCATAACGAATAAGCCGGTGGCAGCTGGCCGCTGCCGTCATTTTTTGGCGCAATCGGGTTCGAAAGAAGGCTGTATGGATTGAACCAGGCGGGTAATCGTCTTATATAACTTCTTATACGGTTGGTTGAATTATGAGCTGATCGTTGTTGTTTGAGTATCACCATGCAGCGGCTGGCCGCGGGAGGGCATATGGAGTTGCCTGATTTTGATACCTTGAGACGGTTGGCTGTGGCGGAGCCCGAGCGGCTCGACGAGTTGCTGCGACAGCAGATAGAGGGCTTGATCGACCGGGTCAGCCCAGAGCAGCAACAGCGGCTGCGCGGCCTGCAGTTTCGCATCGACTGCCAGCGGAAATTGGCCAAGAACAACATGGACAGCTGTATTCGTATTGCGGCCATGATGCATGACTCCTTTTATTCCATGCGCAGCGAGATGATCCAGCTCAATGCCAATCTCTATGCCGATCAGGCGCCCGTCTATAGGGAAAATAATGTTGTTTCTTTCTTTTATTATTACCACAAGAAGAAATAACGCCCTTCATTAATAATTCAGTTAAATATTATTTTAGATAATATATTCGTTACCAGGTGAGGCTCGCTTGGTGACGTTAATTTATCTGGAGTTATTTGTAATCCATTTGATGTGTTTTAGTGGCGCCAGCTGTTTTATTAAAAATTGATTATTGCCGTGATCGGTGTGGATGAATGGCGCCGACAGTTAGGCTAATATGGCGATACTTTAAATTTGCTACGACTCGAAGGGATTATGAGAAGTATCACACCAAGGCGGGTGCTGTCGCGGGATCAACAGACAGAGATCACCCGCATCATCGTCAAGGCGGGCCAGATGCTGGCCCAGTTCGGGGCGGAGAGCCGCATCATAGAGCAAACCACGGTCCGGCTGGGCATGGCGCTTGGGCTGGAGAGCGTCGAGATGGCCATCTCCTCCAGTGCCATAGTGCTCACCAGCCTCTATCAGGGCAGTTGTGTCACCACTACCCGCCGGGTGCGGGAACATGGTATCAACATGCAGGTGGTGTGCGAGATCCAGCGTATCTGCATCATGGCGGAAAAGGAGCTGATAGGGGCACGAGAGGTGCGTCTGCGGCTCGACGGCATAGTGCCGTTTCATTACCACCCCTGGCTGGTGGTCCCCATGGTGGGGCTCTCCTGCGGCGCCTTCAGCCTGTTGTTTGGCGGTGACTGGCCCATCTTCCTGGTGACCTGTCTCTCCGCTGCCGTAGCGATGCGGGTGCGCCAGCTGATCGCCCGGCATCACCACAGTCCGCTCATCAACTTTGCCGCGACCGGTTTTATCGCCACCTTGCTCTCCTCCAGTGCCACCTTCTTCAACTGGGGCGCCCAGCCCTATCTCGCCATGGCAGCCAGCGTGCTCTTGCTGGTGCCGGGTTTCCCGCTCATCAATGCTGTCTCCGACATGGTGAAGGGTTACTTCAACATGGGGCTTGCGCGCTGGGGCACGGCAACTCTGCTTACCATCAGCGCAGCCATTGGCATCATTCTGGCCATGTCGGTGACCGGTATCTGGGGGTGGAAGGTATGATGGATCTGATCTGGCTACTGGCCAAGGATGCCTTCTGGTCTTCCATTCCGGCCGTGGGGTTTGCCATGTTGTTCAACGTGCCGCCGCGCATGTTGAAGTACTGTGCCATGGGCGGTGCCCTGGCCCACAGCTTGCGTACCCTGCTCATCCATTACGGTATGCCCATCGAGTGGGCGACCCTGGCGGCGGCAACCACGGTCGGCTTTGTCTGTGTCTACTGGTCCCGTCGCCTGCTGGCGCCACGTCCTGTGTTCAGTGTCGCCTCCATCATTCCCATGATCCCCGGCAGTTATGCGTTCAAGACCATGATCGCCGTGGTGGAGCTCAATATCTCGGGGGTGACCATGGAGCTTATCCAGAGCGCGGTGGAGAACGGCCTCAAGGCACTGTTCATCGTGGGGGCCCTCAGTTTCGGTTTGGCGATCCCCTCCCTGGTCGTGTACCGTAACCGGCCCATTATTTGACTGACGCTGTGAGAGGCTGACCCCATGAAGATTTCCATGATTGCTGCCATGGCGCACGATCGCGTGATAGGCCTGGATAACCAGATGCCGTGGCACCTGCCAGCGGATCTGGCCCACTTCAAGCGGGTGACCCTGGGCAAGCCTGTGTTGATGGGGCGCAAGACCTTTGAATCCATTGGTCGGCCGCTGCCAGGGCGGCGCAATCTGGTGATCAGCCGCAATCCCGATTACCAGGCCGACGGGGTGGAGGTAGTCGATTCTGTCGAGGCCGCGTTGGCGCTGCTGGCAAGCGCCGGGAATGTGGACGAGCTGATGGTGATCGGCGGTGGTCATCTCTATGGCCAGCTGCTGCCACGGGCCGACAGCCTCTATCTGACCAGAATCGATCTGGCGGTGGCCGGGGATACCCGCTTCCCCGCCTTCGAAGAGGACGAGTGGCATTGCGTTGAGCGCGAACCCCATGAGCCCGACGAGAAGAATCCTTATCCCTACTGCTTCGAAACCTGGCAGCGGCGCTGAGAGCTCCGGGTCACCGTTGAAAATGAAAGGCCCCCTGTGCTGCACAAGGGGCCTTTTTCCTTGCTGCAACTGGGCAGCCCGAGAGACATATCATCTGTCAGGGCTGCACTTGGCACTTCCTCCTTGCTCCATTTTCTGCCTCTTTTCTCCCCAATCAAATCATTAGGGTTGTAATGATTTTGCAGGTTTTTTCTGTGAGGGGATCACTGCATCCGAGAATCGCACCATAACAGCCCGACTCCATTAGATTTTTCCCTAACAAGGGTGATTAATATATTAGTCATCTAATCAAAAAAGCATGCTGGCATGGGTCATGCTTGTCGATTTGTGGGTTTTTATTGTCAAAAATAAACCATTAAAATCAATGTGCTATGTTTTTATTGTTTTGCATGGACTCTTATGGTTCTTCCGTTTTTGTCAAAAATTGCTTAGTGTAGTAAGTAATTGGTTAGCGTTCGGCGGGTTAATTATCAAGATGCCGACAATAAAAATAGGACAGTATGACAGTCAAACTCGAAGTCAAATCACTCTATAAAATCTTCGGAGAACAGCCGGAGAAAGTCTTCAAATTGCTGGAGAAAGGGCACGACCGCGCCAGCATTTTGAAAAAGACGGGTCAGACCCTGGGTGTGCATGGGGTGGATCTCGCCATCCACGAGGGAGAAATCTTCGTGGTAATGGGCTTGTCCGGTTCGGGCAAATCTACCCTGGTGCGTCTCTTCAACCGCCTTATCGAGCCGACCCGTGGTCAGGTGTTGATCGACGGTGAGGACATCGCCGCCATCTCGGACAGCGAGCTGCGTCAGGTAAGGCGCAAGAAGATCAGCATGGTGTTCCAATCTTTTGCCCTCATGCCTCATCTGAGCGTGCTGGAAAATGCCGCCTTTGGTCTGGAGCTGGCCGGTGTGCCGCTTCTCGAACGCCAGGAAAGTGCCCGCCAGGCACTCAATCAGGTGGGTCTGGGCCAGTGGGTGGACTCCTTCCCCGATGCCCTCTCCGGTGGCATGAAGCAAAGGGTCGGCCTGGCCCGCGCACTGGCCAATGACCCCGACATACTGTTGATGGATGAGGCTTTCTCCGCGCTGGATCCGCTGATCCGCACCGAGATGCAGGATGAACTGCTCAAGCTGCAGGCCAGCCATCAGCGCACCATCGTCTTTATCTCCCACGATCTGGATGAAGCGATGCGCATCGGCGATCGCATCGCCATCATGCAGGACGGTCAGGTGATCCAGGTCGGGACCCCCGACGAGATCCTGAGCCAACCGGCCAACGATTATGTGCGTGCCTTCTTTCGCGGCGTGGATCTGGCCAATGTGTTCAGTGCCCGCGATATCGTCAGTCGCAAGCAGATGCCGCTTATCAAGAAGCACACCACGGATGGGCCGGGCAACGCCCTGCGTCAGCTCAAGGATCAGGAGCGGGAGTTCGGTTACGTGGTGGATCGCAGCCGTCGCTTCCTCGGGGTCGTCTCGGTCGAGTCGCTCGGTCAGGCGGTGAAAAACAAAGGAAGCCTGGAGCAGGCCTTGCTGGCCGATATCCAGCCCATCCTGGGCGACACCTCGCTCAATGAACTCATCAGTCAGGTGGCCTCAGCGCCCTGTCAGGTGCCCGTGGTCGAGGAAGATGGCACCTACCTGGGCCTTATCTCCAAAGCCAACTTGCTGAACACCCTGGACAGGAGTACCCCGGTATGAATATCAAACCCTTTCATCGTCTGCTGACCGGCTTGCTGGCACTCTTGCTGCTGGCGAGTGCCCCCGTCCGGGCCGATGAGGCGCAGGCCGACCCCTGGGGTGCCTCTGCCTCCACGACTGTTGCCACGGATCCCTGGGGCAGCACAGAGACTGAAGCCGCTGACTGGCAGAACCAGATTGAAGCGACGGATACCTCTGCGGCCGTCGACTGGCTGGATCCCTTCCAGCAGGCACTGGTGCCGCTGGATGTCTGGGTGGAGAGCGGTATCGGCTGGCTGGTCGAAAACCTGCGCCCTGTATTTCAGCTGATCCGGGCACCGGTAGAGGTCACTCTCAACGCCATGACCCATCTGCTGCAGACAGTGCCATCCACCCTGATGATGGGGATGCTGGCCCTGATCGCCTGGCAGATGGTCAATGGCCGCATGGCCCTTGGCACCCTGCTCTCTCTTGTCGGGATCGGGCTCATAGGTGCCTGGTCCGATGCCATGGTGACCCTGTCGCTGGTGCTGACCTCGCTCTTCTTCTGCATCCTGATTGGCTTGCCGGTCGGTATTATGCTGGCTCGTAGCGAGCGGTTGTCTACCTGGACCCGACCGCTGCTGGATGCCATGCAGACCACACCGGCTTTCGTCTACCTCATTCCCATCGTCATGTTGTTCGGTATCGGCAACGTGCCCGGTGTGGTGGTGACCGTCATCTTCGCCCTGCCACCCATGATCCGGCTGACCATGCTGGGGATCAGGCAAGTGCCTGAGGATCTGGTGGAGGCGGCCCACTCGTTTGGTGCCAGCCCCTCCCAGTTGCTGTTCAAGGTACAACTGCCACTGGCCATGCCCACCATCATGGCCGGGGTCAATCAGACCCTGATGCTGGCACTCTCCATGGTGGTGATCGCCTCCATGATAGCGGTCGGTGGTCTGGGCCAGATGGTGTTGCGCGGCATTGGTCGCCTCGACATGGGGCTCGCCTCCATCGGTGGCCTCGGCATAGTGCTGCTGGCCATAGTGCTCGACCGTCTGACCCAGGCAATGGGGCAGCGGGATCGCAGCCGCACAGGCCGCTGGTATCAACATGGCCCTGTGGCGCTGCTGATGCGCCTGCGTGGCCGTAGCAAATCTATTGATTACAAAGGAGTAAACGCATGAAACCCATTACCAGGACACTGACCCTGAGCACACTGCTGCTGAACTCCCTGTTGCTGAGTTCTGTCGCCGTGGCCAGTGCTGAATCACCGGGGGAGGGGATCCGCGTTCAACCCTTGCAGAGCTCCCTGCCGGAAGAGACCTTCCAGACCTTGCTGGTCAGCAAGCTGATGGACCGCCTCGGCTATGACGTCCAGCCTGTGCAGGAGGTGGACTACAACGTGGCCTACGCCTCGGTGGCACAAGGCGACGGCACCTTCCTGGCCTTTAACTGGGTCCCGCTGCAAAACAACAAGTACGAGCAGGCTGGCGGCGACAAGGTGTTCTTCCGCCAGGGCACCTATGTATCGGGGGCCGCCCAGGGTTATCTCATCGACAAGAAGACGGCAACCCAGTACGGCATCACCAATCTGGGTCAGCTCAAGGATCCCAAGCTGGCGGCGCTGTTTGACGGCGATGGTGACGGCAAGGCGGATCTGGTGGGCTGCAACCCGGGTTGGGGCTGTGAAGAGGCCATCAATCATCATCTGGATGCGTTTGGTTTGACCCCGACCGTCACTCACAAGCAGGGCAACTACGCGGCCCTGATCGCCGACACCCGGGCCCGCTATCAGAGTGGCAAGCCGGTGCTCTACTACACCTGGACGCCTTACTGGCTGAGCAGCGAGCTGGTGCCGGGACGTGACGTTGTGTGGCTGGAAGTCCCTGCCAATGCCAAGGATGCGGACAAGACCCGTTTGCCCAATGGCAAAAACTACGGCTTCCCCGTCAACTCCATGCACATCGTCGCCAACAAGGGGTTTGCCGAAGCCAATCCGGCGGCCGCCAAGCTGTTCAGCATCGTCAAGCTGCCCCTCAATGACATCAATATCCAGAACGGGCTGATGAACAAGGGTCAGAACACCCAGGCGGATATCGAGCGCCATGTGATGGCCTGGCTCAAGGGACACGAAGCCCAGGTCAACGACTTGTTGACTCAGGCTCGCGCCGCCAAGTAAGCGGATAATCAGGGCGCGCCTTCACGCGCTGAATATCACCCATAAAAGCGCCCGGCAGTTGCCGGGCGCTTTTTTATTGTCAGAATCCTGAAGAGGGATCAGATACCTGAGCCGTCGTGCTCGCCGCTCTCTTCGTGCAGGCCGCACTCGCGCTTGAGGCCGAAGAAGCGAGTCTGCTCCTCGCTCATGCCCGGCTCCCACTTGGTGGTGGTGTGCACGTCGCCGACCGAGAGGTAGCCTTGCTCCCACAGTGGGTGGTAGGGCAGGTCGAACTCCTTGAAGTAGTAGAAGACGTCCTTGTTGCTCCAGTCGATGACAGGCAGGAACTTGAAGCGACCGCGCTGGATGGCCAGCACTGGCAGCTTGCCACGGCTGCCCGCCTGCTCCCGGCGCAGGCCGGAAAACCAGGTCTGGGCCCCCAGCTCGCTCAGGGCGCGGTCCATGGGTTCCACCTTGTTGAGCTGGTTGTAGCGGGTGATCCCCTCCACCCCCTGCTCCCACAGGAGGCCGAAGCGTGCCTCCTGCCAGGCCGGTGACAGTTCTGCCCTGTATATCTTCAGATTGAGCGCCAGCCGTTCGGTCAGCTCATCGATAAAGCGGTAGGTCTCGGGGAAGAGATAGCCGGTATCGGTGAGTACCACGGGTACGTCGGCCCGCTCGCGGCTTACCAGGTGCAGCATCAGCGCGGCCTGAATGCCGAAGCTGGATGACAGTACATGTTCCCCCGGCAGATTGGCCAGTGCCCAGCGCACCCGCTCGGGGGCGCTCATGGTGTCCAGCTCCCGGTTGAGGGGGGCCAGCGCCTCGGTCTGCTCTTCACGGCCGAGGGTCAGCAGGGCTTGCAGGTCAAGACGGCCATCTTCAGTGACATTAAGCGGCAGATTAAGCAGCATAGAAGTCCCTCGCTGAGTCGATAACGGGCGCAATCACCCCAACCCGGATCACGAAGTCACCGAAGCACTCCGCCGCATTGCGTTCGGCAGCCCAGCGGCCGATCAGTCGATCCAGCTCGGCCAGGATCTGCGGCTCAGTGATGTTCTCCTGATAGAGGCGCGGGATACGGGTCCCTTCCAGATTGCCACCCAGGTGCAGGTTGTAGCGGCCCGGTGCCTTGCCCACCAGACCCACTTCCGCCAGCATGGCGCGGCCGCAGCCATTGGGGCAGCCGGTGACCCGGAAGATGATGGCGTCATCCGCCAGTCCGTGCTTGGTGAGCAAGCCCTCGATGTCGGTGACAAACGCCGGCAGCATACGCTCGGCCTCGGCCATCGCCAGCGGGCAGGTGGGCAGGGCCACGCAGGCCATGGATTGCTTGCGCTGCTCGCTCACGCCGTCATCCAGCAGGCCGTATTGACGAGCCAGGACTTCAATGCGCGCCTTCTCGCCAGCGGGGACGCCGGCGATGATGAGGTTCTGGTTGGCGGTCAGGCGGAAATCCCCCTGGTGGATCTTGGCGATTTCCAGCATGCCGGTCTTGAGCGGCTTGCCCGGGAAGTCCAGCAAACGGCCATTCTCGATAAAGAGGGTCAGGTGGTGCTTGCCATCGATCCCTTCGACCCAGCCGAAGCGATCGCCACGGCTGGTGAACTCATAGGGACGACTCTCGGCGAAGGGGATACCTGCGCGGTTCTCCACCTCGGCCTTGAACGCCTCGACACCGACCCGTTCGAGGGTGTACTTGGTTTTGGCGTTCTTGCGGTTGACCCGGTTGCCCCAGTCACGCTGGGTGCTGACCACGGCGGCGGCCACCTCCAATACGTGGGAGAGGGGAATAAAGCCAAAATCACTCGCTTTGCGCGGGTAGGTGCTGGTGTCGCCGTGAGTCATGGCGAGACCCCCGCCCACCAGCACGTTGAAGCCCACCAGCTTGCCGCCTTCGGCAATCGCCACGAAGTTGAGATCGTTGGCGTGGATATCCACGTCGTTGTGGGGCGGGATCACCACTGTGGTCTTGAATTTACGCGGCAGGTAGTTGGAGCCCAGGATCGGCTCCTCGTCCCCACCCAGCTTCTCGCCATCCAGCCAGATCTCCACGTAGGCTCGGGTCTTGGGCAGCAGGTGCTCGGAGATTTTTGTGGCCCACTCGTAGGCTTCCTGATGCAGTTCAGACTCCACCGGATTGCTGGTGCAGAGCACGTTGCGGTTCACGTCGCCAGCGGTGGCGATGGAATCTATGCCGGTGCTGTTGAGGGTCTGGTGCATCAGCTTGATGTCGCGCTTCAATACTCCGTGGAACTGGAAGGTCTGGCGGGTAGTGAGGCGGATGCTGCCATACAGGCTGTGCTCCTCGGCGAACTTGTCGATCACCTGCCATTGGGCCGGGGTGATGATGCCGCCCGGCAGACGGGCGCGCAGCATGACGTTGTGCAGGGGCTCCAGCTTCTGGGCGGTACGCTCCGGGCGTATGTCTCTGTCATCCTGCTGATACATGCCGTGGAAGCGGATCAGCTGGAAGTTGTCGCCGTTGAAGCCACCGGTGAGCGGGTCTTGCAGATCCTGCTCTATGGTGCCGCGCAGAAAGTTGCTCTCGCGCTTGAGGCGCTCGTTGTCGGCCAGCGGTCCTTCCACTGGCCCCGGAATTGTTTGCTTGCTCATCAATAGACATCCCTTTGATAACGTTTGGCACGACGCAATTCGCTCAAATACTCTTCTGCTTCCTCACGGCTCTTGTGGCCATGATCGCTAATCACATCCAGCAGGGCTTCCTGCACATCTTTCGCCATGTGGTTGGCATCGCCGCACACATAGAAGTGAGCACCTGCTTCCAGCCACTGGTAGAGCTCCAGACCCGATTCACGCAGTCTGTCCTGCACATAAATCTTGTTGGCCTGATCCCGGCTGAAGGCCAGCGAGATCTTCGACAGCAGGCCCGATTTCACATAGCGCTGCCACTCCACCTGATAGAGAAAGTCCTGGGTGAAGTGGGGATTGCCGAAGAAGAGCCAGTTCTTGCCCTCGGCCCCTTGTGCCTCGCGCTCCTGCATAAAGGCGCGGAAGGGGGCTATGCCGGTGCCCGGTCCCACCATGATGACGGGGGTATCGGGATTGGCCGGCAGGCGGAAGTTGTCATTGTGCTCCACAAACACCCGTACCTCGGCATCTTCGGCCAGCCTGTCCGCCAGATAGGAGGAGGCGGCGCCACTGCGCACAGTGCCATCTTCTTGCGGGTAGCGCACCACGCCAACGGTGAGATGCACCTCCTCTTCCACTTCGCTCTGGGCGGAGGCGATGGAGTAGAGGCGAGGGGTGAGGGGGCGCAGCAGGCCAGTCAACTGCTCCGCGCTGAGTTCGGTCGGGAAGCGCTTGAGCACATCCACCACCTGGGCTGAGGCCACCAGGGCATTGACCTGGGCCTTGTCACCGGCCAGGTCTTTGAGCGCTGCGTTACCCGAGATCTCTGCCAACCCCGTGATAAAGCCGCCGTGCAACCGGGTCAGTTCCAGATTGCGGGTGAGCACCTCGCGCAGGCTGCCATGGGCGGTGGCTTCGTCACCACTGCGTCCGGACAGGGCCAGCACTTCCCCCACCAGGTCGGCGTCGTTGTCGAACCAGACCCCGAGGGCATCCCCAGGTTGATAGGTCAGCCCAGACTCTTCGAGGCTGATCTCGATATGGCGGATATCCTTGGTGGAATCGCGGCCGGTGATCTTCTGATTCACCGACAGGCGGGCCGGGAAGGGATTGGCCTTGTCGTACTGACTGTGACCGACAGCCGCTTGCACCGCCCCCGCCACGCTGCTGGTGGCAACCCCGGCAGAAAGCGTGGCGGCAATGGCATTGATCGCCTGCTCGCCCCAGGCCTTGGCGGCATCCTGATAGTCCACATCCAGGCTGGCAAGCTCATGAATGCGATCGGCGCCCGCCTTGGTCAGCAGGCTGTCAAAGTCCTGACCTGTCTGGCAGAAAAATTCGTAGGAGCTGTCGCCCAGCCCCAGCACGGCGAACTTGAGCCCCTCCAGTTTGCCAACCTTGCCCTTCTTGAGCTGCTCGAACAGATCGACGGCACTCTCCGGTGGTTCACCCTCCCCGTAAGTACTCACTACCACCAGCAGGTGGGTCTCTTTCTTGAGCTGTTTGGGTTTGTAGTCCGCCATGGAGGTGAGGGTCACCGGCAGGCCGCGGGCCTGCGCCTGCGCCTGGATGGCACTGGCCACGCCTTTGGCATTGCCGGTCTGGGATCCGTAGAGAATGGTCAGGCTGCCGCCGGGCGCTGTCACTGCACCCGTTGCCGCCACTGGCTGGCTGCCCGCCTGGGAGAGACCGTAGAGATAACCGCTCACCCAGACCAGTTGCTGGGTATTGAGGGTTGATAATGCCTGGTTCAGCTGACGTTGTTGTTCATCAGAGAGGGGGGCCAGATTGGTCAGGGAGTCCTTCAATTGCATCACACGCGTCTTCCATGGTCTGATTTTTGGTCAGGTTAAGGGGTGTGATGGATAACAACAAAGAATAAAAATGTCTTTTTTATTCTATTAATGCATTAAAACCCCAGGGGATCCTGGCTTGAGCCTGCTCGGGCTGCGCCCTGTTTCATGGTATAAACGGCGAAGAATGAGCCCCGTCGTGACGTCACAGGAAAAACGAATGCCGACTATCAGACTGTTTCATGTCAATGCCTTCAGCCAGCAGCCTTTTGGCGGCAACCCGGCCGTAGTGGTGCTGGGGCCGGCCCAGCCTGATGCGCGACTGCAGGCCATGGCGGCCGAGTTCAACCTGTCGGAGACCGCCTTTCTCACACGGGCAGGGGCGGCGTGCTATCAGCTACGCTGGTTTACCCCTCAGGTCGAGGTGGATCTCTGTGGTCACGGCACGCTCGCTGCCGCCCACGTGCTGTGGCAGACCGGGGAGGTGGCCCCTCAGGAGGTCATCCGCTTCGAGACCCGCAGCGGCGTCTTGCTGGCCCGGCGCGAGGGGGAATGGATCCAGCTCGACTTCCCGCGGATCCCGCTCACGCCACTGGTGCTGGACCCGGCTTACGAGTCTGCGCTCGGCTGTACGCCGCGGCAGACCCTGGCGGCCGGTGCCAAGTTCCTGCTGGAGCTTGAAAGCGAAGAGGAGGTGAGGGGGCTAGTACCGGATTTTCATGCCCTGCGTGCCCTGCCTGGGCGGGGACTGATGGTGACGGCCCCGTCCAGCAGTGCAGGCGATGACTTCGTTTCCCGTCGGGGTGGATGAGGATCCCGTCACCGGCTCCAACCACTGCGCTTTGGTGCCCTTCTGGGCCGAGCGACTGGGCAAGAGAGAGCTGCGGGCTCGCCAGATCTCGGCGCGCTGTGGGGAGCTGAAGCTTGTCCTGCAGGGGGATCGCGTCTTGATGTCGGGTCAGGCGTTGACCCTGTGGCAGGGGGAGTGGCTGCTGCCATCCACTCTGTAAGGTACAAGCGTGTGCCCCTCTATGTTCGCCATAATGTTCGCCATAAAAAACACCCCGCAGTTGCGGGGCGTTTCGTTGCCATCGAGTCACAGGTCTGGCCTGTACTCTGAGCTTATTTCTGTTGCGGGCGCAGGGCCGGGAACAGGATGACGTCACGGATGGTGTGGCTGTTGGTGAACAGCATCACCAGACGGTCGATACCGATACCCTGACCGGCAGTGGGCGGCAGGCCGTGTTCCAGCGCAGTGACGAAGTCGGCGTCGTAGAACATGGCTTCGTCGTCACCGGCTTCTTTCTGGTTCACCTGATCCTGGAAGCGCTTGGCCTGGTCTTCCGCATCGTTCAGCTCGGAGAAGCCGTTGGCCAGTTCGCGGCCACCGATGAAGAATTCGAAGCGGTCGGTCACGTCCGGGTTCACGTCGTTGCGGCGCGCCAGCGGAGAAACGGCTGCCGGGTACTCGGTGATGAAGGTGGGTTGCAGCAGCATGTGCTCTACCGTCTCTTCGAAGATGGCGGTGATCACGTGGCCCAGCTCCCAGCCCTTCATCAGCTCGATGTGCAGACGCTTGGCAACCGCCTTGGCGCTCTCCAGGGTAGCCAGATCCGCCGGGGTCACATCCGGGTTGAACTTCAGGATGGAGTCCACCATGGTGAGGCGCTGGAACGGCTGACCGAAATCGATGGTCAGACCCTCTTCACCCTCTTTGGCGTAACGGATCTTGGTGTCACCCAGAATGTCCTGGGCCAGGGTGCGCAGCAGCTCCTCGGTCAGGTCCATCAGATCGATGTAGTCGGCATAGGCCATGTAGAACTCGATCATGGTGAACTCGGGGTTGTGACGCACCGAGATACCTTCGTTACGGAAGTTGCGGTTGATCTCGTACACGCGCTCGAAACCACCGACCACCAGACGCTTCAGGTAAAGCTCGGGGGCGATACGCAGGTACATGTCGATGTCCAGCGCATTGTGGTGAGTGACGAACGGACGCGCGGAGGCACCACCCGGGATGACCTGCATCATGGGGGTTTCCACTTCCATGAAGCGCTTGTCGTTGAAGAACTTGCGGA
Source organism: Aeromonas sp. D3 (assembly GCF_027705025.1). NCBI lineage: Bacteria > Pseudomonadati > Pseudomonadota > Gammaproteobacteria > Aeromonadales > Aeromonadaceae > Aeromonas > Aeromonas sp. D3. Next base: position 120,622 of record NZ_JAPDBE010000003.1, read on the forward strand.
TACCGGCAACCACTTTGGTGCGGATCATGAAGGTCTTGCGGGACTCTTCGTTGGCGATCAGATCCAGGTAACGCTGGCGGCAGCGAGCTTCCTGGTCGGTCAGGCCCTTGTGCTTCTCGGGCAGCGGACGCAGTGCCTTGGTCAGCAGGCGGATGGTGGAGACGTGTACCGAGAGTTCGCCTGTGTTGGTACGGAACAGGGTCCCTTCCACGCCGACTATGTCACCCAGATCCCACTTCTTGAACTGCTCGTTGTAGAAGCCTTCCGGCAGATCATCACGGGTCACGTAGATCTGGATCTTGCCAGCCATGTCCTGCAGGGTGGCGAAAGACGCCTTGCCCATGATCCGGCGGGTCATGATGCGACCGGCAATCTTCACCTGTTTACCCAAGGCCACCAGCTCTTCGGCGCTCTTGTCGCCAAATTCGGCATGCAGATCGCCAGAGAGGCTGTCACGACGGAAGTCGTTGGGGAAGGGGTTGCCCTGGGCGCGCAAGGCGGCCAGCTTGGAACGACGCTCCGTCATCTCGTTGTTCAGTTCGAGAGTGTGGTCGACTTCCGGAGTTGTGGTTTGTTCAGACATGGTGATTCCTGCTGTTCTGTTTTTACAGGCCTGATTTCAGGCTAGCTTCGATAAACTTGTCCAGGTCGCCGTCGAGTACCGCTTGGGTATTGCGGGTTTCGACGCCGGTGCGCAGATCCTTGATGCGTGCATCATCCAGCACATAGGAACGGATCTGGCTGCCCCAGCCGATATCGGACTTGGTCTCTTCGAGGGCTTGCTTCTCAGCGTTCTGCTTCTGAATTTCCAGCTCGTAGAGCTTGGCTTTCAGCTGCTTCATACACTGATCTTTGTTTTTGTGCTGGGAACGATCGTTCTGGCACTGTACCACGACACCGGTCGGGATGTGGGTGATACGTACCGCAGATTCGGTCCGGTTGACGTGCTGACCACCGGCGCCGGAAGCGCGGTAGACGTCGATCCGCAGGTCGGCCGGGTTGATCTCGATGTCGATGTCATCATCGATCTCGGGATAGACGAATACGGAACAGAATGAGGTGTGGCGACGGCCACCCGAGTCGAACGGTGACTTGCGAACCAGACGGTGGACGCCGGTTTCGGTACGCAACCAGCCGAAGGCATACTCGCCGGTGAACTTGACGGTGGCGGACTTGATGCCGGCCACGTCGCCGTCAGAGAGCTCGATAAGCTCCGGCTTGTAACCGTGGGCATCGCCCCAGCGCAGGTACATGCGCAGCACCATGTTGGCCCAATCCTGGGCTTCGGTACCACCTGAGCCGGACTGTATGTCGATGTAGCAATCGGAGCCGTCGTGCTGACCGGAGAACATGCGACGGAATTCGAGGTCCACCAGCTTGGTTTCAAGTACATCGGCTTCGGCCACGGCTTCGTTGAAGGTATCTTCGTCTTCCCCTTCCACCGCCAGGCTCACCAGCATCTCGACGTCTTCGGCACCCTGGGTCAGGGTGTCAATGGTGCCGACCACGTTCTCCAGGGAGACGCGCTCCTTGCCCAGCGCTTGTGCGCGCTCGGGCTCATTCCATACGTCCGGCTGTTCCAGCTCGGCGTTGACCTCTTCTAGACGCTCTTTCTTGGCGTCATAGTCAAAGGTACCCCCTAAGAAGCTCTGTCCTCTCAGACAGCTCCTTAAGTTTGTTTAATACAGGATTGACTTCAAACATCGTGAAAACTCTCGGGGTCGATGTGATTTAAAAACGGGATATTCTAGCCAATTGTGGAAGGAATAAACAGGGTCGCCTCTTCTTGTGCGCATCCGGTAGTCAATTTCTGGTGCAGTTTTCCCCAACTCGGTGGAAAATATCGTCCGCAGACTCATTTGCAGGTTCAGTTTTCGCCTGCCAGGTCGCTAATAACTACGCAGTGCTGTGCACTCTTTTGGGAAATCCGGTTCCTGACCTCATAAGAAGAAATCATGATGAAAAACCTATCACTCAAGCAGAAGATACTCTTGTCGGTGGTGATCGCCTTGTCATTGGTGATCCTGCTGCTCTCCTGGCAGAGCTATACCAGCCAGAAGTCCCTGTTGCTGCAAGGCAGTCAGGAACAGGTGCAACGATTGGGCAGCCAGCAGGCAGCCAGCGTCAGTGACTGGCTCTCTGCCCGTCGCGACGTGATCCAGGCCCTTGGTAACAAGGCCAGTGCAGAACCCCTCAATGCCCTGCAACAGGCGCAAGTGTCGGGTCGCTTCCAGCTCACCTACTTCGGTGAGGGTAATGGCAAGATGAACGACTCGGATCCTTCCATCAACCGTAGCGGTTATGATCCGCGCTCTCGTGGCTGGTATCAGGAAGCCATGAGCAAGGGCGGCCTCATTGTGACCAAGCCCTATCTGGACGTTGCCTACAACATCATGGTGGTGACGCTGGCCCAACCGGCTCAGGGCGGCGTGGTCGGTGGTGACCTCTCCATCGCATCCCTGGTAGAAGACATCACCAAGATGAAGCTGCCCGCCGACGGTTTTGCCATCATGATGCACAAGGATGGTACCGTCATCGCGTACAAGGATGCAGCCAAGGCGATGAAGCCGGCCACCGAGATCGACAACGATCTGACCAATGCCCTCATCGATCAGAGCAAGGCTGGCAATACCCTGATCCCTGCCTACTTTGACAGCGAAGGCCGTGACAAGCTGCTGATGGCAGTAGACATCCCGGATACCGACTGGGAACTGGTACTGGTGCTGGACAAGGCTACCCTGGAGGCACCGCTCTCCTCCTTGCTGATGACCCAGCTCGGTCTGGCCCTGCTGGTGCTGGTGGGCAGCATTCTCGCCATCTCCTGGCTGGTCAGCCTGTTGCTCGGCCCGCTCACCAAGGTCTCCCAGGCCCTGGCCCGCATCGCCGACGGTAACGGTGATTTGACCCAGCGCATCAAGATCGACGCCAACGACGAAGTGGGCCAGCTGGCCAACAGCTTCAACCGTTTCGTCGGCAGTCAGCATCAGCTGATAGCCAACATCCGCAAGCTGGCCAACGAGCTGAACGCCGATGCCGAGCGCAGTCTGGTGACCAACCAGGCCTCGGTGGACGAGCTGCAGCGCCAGCAACAGGAAGTGACCATGGTTGCCACTGCCGTCACCGAGATGGCGAGCGCCACCATGGAGATCGCCGGCAATGCCGAGAGCACGGCCGCCGCCGCCCAGCAATCCGCCCAGAGCAGTGAACAGGGCAAGATGCTGGTGAATCAGACCCGCCAGTCCATCAACGGTCTGGCCGAAGAGGTGGGGCAGGCGACCGCCGTGATCGGCGAGCTGAGCCGTCACGCCCAGGCCATTTCCGGTATCCTCTCCACCATTCAGGGCATTGCCGAGCAGACCAACCTGCTGGCGCTGAACGCGGCCATCGAAGCGGCCCGTGCCGGTGAACAGGGTCGTGGTTTCGCCGTGGTGGCGGACGAAGTAAGGGTGCTGTCCCGTCGTACCCAGGATTCCACCCAGGAGATCCAGTCCACTATCGAGACGCTGCAACAGACCACTGCCCGTGCAGTCAGCCTGATGCAGACCAGCCAGGGCCTGGCCGACAACAGCGTGAAAGACGCCGATGCCGCCGCTGCCGCGCTGGAAGAGATCACCCAGGCCGTGTCGCTTATCTCCGACATGGCGGGTCAGATCGCCACCGCTGCCGAGGAGCAGACCCAGGTGACTGGCGAGATCACCCAGAACACCACCGCCATCAAGGATGTGAGTGACGAGATCACTGCCGCCGCCATGCGCGATCTGGATCAGGCCCATCGCCTCAAGGGTCGTGCTACCGACCTGAACCAGCAGGTGTCGACCTTTATCCTGTAAGACTCAGGGTTGCAGCCTGTCCGGGCTGAAATGAAAAAGCCCCGCACTCGGCAGAGTGCGGGGCTTTTATTTTGTGGTTGTGGCGTGCTTACAGGAAAGGCAGGGCCATAAACAACTTGATCACCATGGCGTTGATGATGTCGATGAAGAAGGCACCCACCATGGGCACCACCAGAAACGCCAGGTGGGACGGGCCGAAGCGCTGGGTAATGGCCTGCATGTTGGCAATGGCGGTCGGGGTAGCCCCCAGGCCGAAGCCGCAGTGGCCTGCCGCCAGCACGGCCGCGTCATAGTTGCTGCCCATGACCCTGAAGGTGACGAAGATGGCGTAGAGCGCCATCGCCAGCGTCTGGGCGACCAGCAAAATGAAGATGGGCAGAGCCAGACTCGCCAGATCCCACAGCTTCAGGCTCATCAGCGCCATGGCCAGAAACAGCGACAGGCTGACGTTGCCGAGCAAAGAGACTTCCCGATCGCTCACTTCGTGCCAGTTCAGCAGGGTCAGCAGGTTGCGCAGCAGCACGCCGACAAACAGCACGCAGACAAAGACCGGCAGCTCGAAGGCGCCGCCCTTGAGGTAGGCGGAGAGCATTTCGCCCCCTTTCAGGCTGATGGCGATCAGTGCCAGGGTCTCGATCAGGCTGAAGGTGGTGAGCGGGCGTTCCATGTCGGGCATCTCGAAGCCCCGTGGTGCGTCGTCCTTGTTGTGCTCCTCGCCGGGCACCTGCACTTTTTTCACCAGATAGCGTGCCACCGGGCCACCGATCAGGCCCCCCAGTACCAGGCCGAAGGTGGCACAGGCGATGGCAAGCTCGGCGGCGGATTGCACCCCGTACTTCTCGGAGAAGGTGGCGCTCCAGGCCGCACCGGTACCGTGGCCGCCGGAGAGGGTAATGGAACCGGCCAGCAGTCCCATGTGCGGGTCCAGCCCGAGCAGGGTCGCCAGACCCACCCCCAGGCTGTTTTGCACCAGCAGCAGGCCGGTCACCACCATCAGGAAGGTGATCACCGCCTTGCCGCCGCGCTTGAGGCTGGCAAGATCGGCGGAGAGACCGATGGAGGCGAAGAAGGCCAGCATCAGCGGAGTTTGCAGGCTGGTATCAAATTGCAGTTCCACCTGCAGGGTGGAGCGCAGCAACAACAACACCAGGGCGACCACCAGGCCGCCAGCAACCGGTTTGGGGATGTTGAAGGTGCGCAGCAACCCGACGCGGGTCACCAGCACACGGCCGAACAGCAACACCAGAGTGGCTGCGACCAGGGTGGCGTAGGAATCAAGTTGTAACATTCAGTACTCCCATGTTGATTGGCTGTGTCTTTCGCTGATGAAGACTCAGAGATTCAGCCGGGATAAAAATCAGGGTGGCTCAGGTGCCAACAAAGAAGGGGCTGCAAGCCCCGGTCCCATGCAGAAATGGGATCGATGCGGGCCTGAATTGATCAGGCATCCAGATGAGATTTACGAAAAATCCGCCGGATAGTAGCAAAAAACACCACTTAAATCCATATTTGTCATATAAGTAGCCTTGGTGTGTGTTTGTTGCAACATTTAACACTGTTGGGATGGGCGTCATATTATGGGCGGGATCTGCTATTTCGCGGCTGTCATTTGGGGCGCCAGTCTCTATAATTCGCCGGTTTCCAGCCCACAAGAGGAAACCGGTCAGGTGTGACGTCGTCGGTTTATTCCTTTATTAATTTGCCAGTTTCCGGTCCATCAAGAGGAGAGGGTGTGAAGAAGTCCATCTACATTGCCTACACAGGCGGTACCATAGGGATGCAGCGTTCCGACCACGGTTATGTGCCGATGGCGGGCTTTATGGAAGACTGTCTGGCGCGGATGCCCGAGTTTCATCGACCCGAGATGCCGGATTACCATATCCACGAATATGACCCCCTTATCGACTCCTCCGACATGACGCCTGCGGACTGGCAGCGGATCGCCGAGGATATTAAAGGCAACTACGAGAAATACGACGGTTTCGTGATCCTGCACGGCACAGACACAATGTCGTTCACTGCCTCTGCGCTCTCCTTCATGCTCGAAGATCTGCACAAGCCGGTCATCATCACCGGCTCCCAGATCCCGCTCGCCGAGCTGCGCTCCGATGGTCAGCAGAACCTGCTCAACGCCCTCTATATCGCTGCCAACTACCCGATCCACGAGGTGACGCTGTTTTTCAACAACCAGCTCTATCGTGGCAACCGCAGCAAGAAGGTGCACGCCGATGGCTTCCACGCCTTCGACTCCCCCAACTATCCGCCCCTGCTCAATGCCGGCATCGCCATCTCGCTGGAAGCGGGTGAGCTGGGGGAGCCGTCCGATCGTCCGCTGGTGCTGCACGACATTACCCCCCAACCCATCGGCGTGGTGACCCTCTATCCTGGCATCTCCAGCGAGGTAATCGCCAACATATTGCAGCAGCCGGTGAAGGCGCTGATCCTGCTCTCGTTTGGCGTGGGCAATGCACCGCAGAATCCGGCCATGCTGGCGTTGCTTTCCGAGGCGTCTGCCCGCGGCGTCATCATAGTCAACTTGAGCCAGTGCCTGCACGGCAAAGTCAACATGGGGGGCTATGCCACCGGCAATGCGCTCTCCCGCGCCGGGGTTATCTCGGGGTTTGACATGACTGCCGAGGCGGCGCTCACCAAGCTGCACTTCCTGCTGAGCCTGGACTTGCCTGCACCCCGCATCCGCGAGCTGATGCAACAGTCCCTGCGCGGCGAGCTGACGCCCTGAGAAACTGTCCACTATCTTGCTGCGAAGCCGTGATCAAGGCTCATGTGCTGCTCGGAATCCTCACGTATATCTATACGCTCCGGTTCCTGCGCTGCTCTTCACCTTGCTGACGCCTTCTTGCGACAGGTCGTGAACAGCTTCTGGCCTCCTCATCATGAGGGGGGAGAGGAAAAAAGAGGGGAGCCACTATGGCTCCCCTCTCTGCTGTTTGCCGTGCCCGGTCGCGGCACGGGATGGGCAGCCTGCCTCAGTGACTGAGGTCGATCCGCACTATCTCTTCCTCGTCACGGTACTGACGCTTGAGCTCGCTCTTGCTCTTCATCACTATCTCGCCGTCCCGGCCTATGTTCATGTGCTCGGGATTGTCGAGGTGCATCGCCTGCCAGGCCATCACGGCCTGCAGGGAGGTTGCCTTCTGCTCGTCGCTCAGGGGTTTGCCATCGGGCCATTTGCCCAGCTCAACCGCTGTCTTGAGCCGCTCGTACACTTCTTTGGGCATCTGTCTGATGGCCTGTTGAAACTCACCCTGTTGAAACGACATCCGGCTTCTCCTTGAAAATTGAGCCATGAACCCAGGTTCTTAGACGGGCAGATCCTGGCGAGCTATGCAGGTAGACCCTATCGGTCTATGCAGGCAGATCCTGGCGGACTACGCCAGCCATCTGCTCCATCACCCGCACTACCTGACAACTGTACCCGAACTCGTTGTCATACCATACGTAGAGGACGCAGTGATCTTCCTCGGCGATGGTGGCCTGGGAATCCACTATGCCTGCGAAGCGGGAACCCACCATGTCGGAGGAGACCAGCTCAGTGCTGGCGCTGAAATCGATCTGGCGATGCAGGGCCGAGCTTAGCGCCATCTGCTGCAGATAGGCATTGAGGCTCTCTCTGTCGGTGCTCTGCTCCAGTGAGAGGTTGATGATGGCCAGCGACACGTTGGGGGTGGGCACCCGAATGGCGTTGCCGGTCAGCTTGCCCTTGAGCTCCGGCAGTGCCTTGGCCACCGCTTTGGCTGCCCCCGTGCTGGTCATTACCATGTTGAGGGCTGCGCTGCGACCGCGGCGCTCGCCCTTGTGATAGTTGTCTATCAGGTTCTGATCGTTGGTGTAGGAGTGGACTGTCTCCACGTGGCCGTGGCGGATGCCGTACTTGTCCTGCATCACCTTGAGCACAGGTGTGATGGCGTTGGTGGTACAAGAGGCGGCAGAAATGATCTTGTCATCCGGCCCGATCACTTCATGATTGACCCCGAACACCACGTTCTTCATGTCGCCCTTGCCCGGTGCCGTCAGCAGCACACGGGCGGCACCGCGCGCCTTCAAGTGTTCGCTCAAACCGGCTTCGTCGCGCCAGACACCCGTGTTGTCGACGATGAGTGCATTGTGAATGTCGTATGCCGTGTAGTCGATGTCGCTCGGGCTGTTGGCGTAGATCACCTGAATGAAGGTGCCGTTGGCGATGATGGCACTGCGATCACTGTCCACCTCGATGGAGCCGTTGAAGGGGCCATGTACCGAGTCACGACGCAGCAGACTGGCGCGTTTCTCCAGATCTCCCTCACGGCCGCCGCGCACCACTATGGCTCGCAGACGCAGTGAGTTGGCGGCGCCGGTACGCTCTATGAGCAGGCGTGCCAGCAGGCGGCCGATGCGACCAAAACCGTAGAGCACCACGTCCGTCGGTTGCGGGATATCACTCCGCCCCAGTGCTGGTGCCAACTTGGCACGCAGGTAATCGTCAATGCCTGCTTCGTCCTGGTGATCCTGCCAGTAGCCGACGGCCAGCTTGCCAAGATCGATCTCGGCGGCGGTAGGGTTCAAGGCCAGGATGGCCTGTAGCAGGGGGAAGCTTTGCTGGATCGGAAGCGGGGTGCCCTGATGACGGCGGACGACCCTGTGGGCTTTGAGGATATCGATGGTGGAGGCGTTTTGCAGCGGGCGTCCGTAGAGGGTGATCTCGATCCCTTGTTGTCGGTAGAGGCGACCTATCAAGGGTTGCATGGCTTCGGCGAGCTCCTGGCTCTCCTGCCACGCCTGCAAGTAGTGCTCGTGGGTCATTAACCAGATCCTTTATTTCACGTTGTTGGGGCAAATAGAAATTCGTCGAATGCAGATCAGTGTAGGGGTGTATATTTCGTTATATCATTCTGCAATCGCGGCCTTATACGGCGCGCGCATTGTAATGGATATGTAGCCGGTTTGCTAGCCAGAGGTGGCTGCACAAGGCTCCCATTGTTACCAACCAGATGTGAACTATGACCCCTTTTCCACTGCGTTCCGTACTGCTCGGCCTCTCCTGCGGCCTGACTCTGATGGCCTGCAACGATGACAGGATCCACAACATCTGTGCCAATCATCCCGAGCTGTGTCAGGACCTGGTGGACGATGGCTGGTGCCGCTACGAGCGGACCGACATCATCCGCAGCCGCTTCTATCTGCAAGAAGAGGGGACGGACAGGCGCAAGTACGAGCTGATGCGCAATCTGGAGCGTTATCTCAAGTGTGCGGAGCGGTCGACCAACATAGAGTACAAGACGGCGAGGGAGCAGAAGAGCCCCAGAGTGGAAGGCATGCTGGCGGCCGGTGATCAGCTTACCGAGCTCGATGCGGCGACCCGCAACTCGCAGGATCCCTACCTGCTGCTCTGGCACTGGACCAACAACATCAACGAGCAGGCCCGTGAGCAATTCATGGCGCTGGAGGGGCAGCCAGTACTCAAAGAGCCCGAGCTGCAGCTGGCACTGGGGGGCATGTATGCCAAGAGTGCCCCACAGAAAGCCATCACTCTCATGCACCATGCCCTCTCCCTCTATGGAGAAGGGGACAAGGTCAACAGCCGGATCCTCACCTCTCTGAGCACCCTCTACATGGGCCAGAAGGAGTACGGTCTGGCGTATCTGTGGGGCAAGGTGAGCGAGTCGTTTCAGGATACGCCCGACGTTTCGGCCAAGCGTTTGGGCCTTTATCATGCGTTGAGCAAGGCAGATCAGGAGGCCTGGGACAGTCAGGCCGCCACCATAGTCGAGCAGCTAAAAAGCGGGACTTATCGTCCCTGATCCCTGATGAACCAGATAAAACAACTGGCCAGTGACTGGCCTCATCCCTTCGACATCCAGCTGAAGCACGGCCAGGTGGCCATTGATGGCCGCAGGCTGGAGCGCGTGACAGTCAGGGCCATAGTCCTGCGTGGCGACCGGCTGTTGTTGGTGCACTCCCGGGTCAACGGCGATCTCATGTTTCCCGGTGGCGGCATTGAAGAAGGGGAGTGCCACGGCACTGCCCTGGCTCGCGAGCTGCGGGAAGAGTGTGGTGCCGAGCTGGTGGAGGTCGGCGCCCTGCTCGGCCAGACGCGGGAGTACCGCGCCGCCCGGGAGGCCGACTATGACGCCTATTGCATCCGCTCTTTCTATTACCTGTGTCGTGTCGGTGAGGGGTGGAGTGAACCTCGCCCCCAGCCCTACGAGGTACGGCTAGGTTTCACCCCTGGCTGGTTCGAGCTGGATGATGCGCTGCAAACCAACAAGACCCAGCTGGCGGGTCCTTGTCCCCAGTGGACGGCGCGGGAGACCCGGGTACTAGCCGAGTTGCATCATTGGCACGAGTCCGGCCTGCTGGTGTGAATCAGGTCCCTTGAGCCAGATGCAAAAAAACGCCCGAAGGCGTTTTTTTTATTGCGAGTGTCCGATTACTGCACACATACAGGGCAGAAGGCATAGGTGCCTTGGGGGTCGTTGAAGCGGGTCAGCGGATCCAGGCCGCGGTTCACCTCCATCAACGCCTTGCCAAATCCGGCCGGCAACCAGCTTTGCAGGTGCGGGGCCAGTGCCTCGGCGCTGCTGTCGAACAGCTGGCGCAGGAACTTGTCTTTGGCTGACTCCTCTTTTTCTATGGGGGTGACCTGCCACTCCTTGAGGTTGGCAAGGGTGGCCGCCGCCTTGATGGCGTCCTCCTGATTACCGAATTCATCCACCAGACCCAGCGCCTTGGCATCCTGGCCGGTCCAGACCCGGCCTTCGGCGGCTTTTTCCGCCTCTTGCGGGCTCAGGCCACGGCCCTTGCTCACCAGACCGACGAAGCGCTGATAGGTATCTTCCACACTCAGCTGAATGGCTTGCCCGACGTGATCAGGCAGGGCGCGGGTCAGGCCGACTCCAACGTAATCCGTGGTGCCCACCCCATCCGTGTGCACCCCGTATTGGGAGAGCGCCTTGTCGATGGTGGCGAACATGCCGAACACCCCGATGGAGCCGGTGAGGGTGGTAGGGGAGGCGAAGATCTTGTCCGCATCGGCTGAGATCCAGTAGCCACCCGAGGCGGCGTAACTGCCCATGGAGATCACCACAGGTTTGCCTGCCTGTTTCAGCGCCAGCAGTTCGGCGCGGATCTGCTCGGCGGCGAAGGCGCTGCCACCCGGGCTGTCGACCCGCAGCACCACGGCTTTCACCTTGTCGTCACGGCGGGCATCGGCCAGCAGCTCCGACAGGCTGTCGCCACCTATGGTACCGGCCGACTGCACGCCATCCATGATGGCGCCGCTGGCAACAATGAGGCCCACCTCATCCTTGCCACTCTGGGGATATTGCTCGGGGGCCGCCGCCAGGTACTCTTTCAGGCCAACCCCTTTCCAGCCGTGATCCTTGCTTTCACCCACTTCTTTGATGACTGCCTGGGTCATCTCGTCACGGGTGGCGAGCTGATCCACCAGACCATTGTCGAGGGCGTAGCTGGCAGCGTTGCCGCCGGCCTTGCGCAGCAGCTCGAGGAAACGATCTTTGCTTGGGGCGACGGCCTCGGGTTCTATCTCCCGCTGCTCGGCCACATCTGTCACATATGATTGCCACAGCTGATCCAGCCAGCGCTGGTTCGCCTCCTTGCTTTCGGGTGACATATCATTGCGGGTATAAGGTTCGACGAAGGATTTGTAGGTGCCGACCTTGAACACATGGGGGGTGATGTTGAGCTTCTCCAGCGCCGACTTGAAGTAGGTCTGGTAGACACCGAGCCCCTCGATCAGCACGGCGCCGCTCTGATTGAGCAGCACATGATCGGCGTGAGCGGCCAGCAGATACTGACCCTGGTTGTAGTAGTCGGCCATGGCGATGACAGGTTTGCCACTCTCCCGGAAGGAGTCGATGGCGCCAGCCACTTCCTGCAGCTTGGACAAGCTAGTACCTTGAAGCCCCTGTGGCTTGATCACCAGCGCCTTGATGCGATCGTCATCTTTGGCACTGCGTATGGCCCAAAGCAGATCGGAGAGGACGATCTCGCTCGGTTGGTCGTCGCTGCTGTCCATCTGGCGCAGCAACTGCACTGTGGGATCTGTCTGGGAGCGCTGTTCCACCAGCACGCCGTTGAGATTGAGAGTCAGAGCCCCTTCGATGGGCGCCTGTGGTGCCTCTTTTTGACTGAAGCTAAAGACGATGACCAGCACCAGGATCAGAAAAAGCAGATTGACCAGCATCAGCCGGGTGAAGTTGAGCAGGCGCCAGAGACTGCGAAACAGCCAACCCAGACCTTTGAAAATAGACATAGTCGCGTTATCGCCCTGTTAATGGGTAGAGAAGGGTCATTATTAACCAGTTGGCCGGTGAATTGCCATTTTCGCTTCGGTCCGATCGTGGTGCGATCGCCTTCTCTTGCTTCGGGATACGCCTGTGCGCCGAAAAAATGTCCAAACATTTGTTTGAAAAAGCATTTTTGATTCTTTACTCTAGCTGCAATTTGATAACAAAAAATTAACTGGAGGCATTGTGAGCCTTTATCCTACGTTGCTGACGCCCCTTGACCTCGGGTTTACCCAGTTGAAGAACCGGGTACTGATGGGTTCCATGCATACCGGCCTCGAAGAGGAGAAGGGGGGCTTTGACAAGCTGGCCGCCTTCTATGCCGAGCGCGCCCGTGGCGGTGTCGGCCTCATCGTCACCGGTGGCATAGCCCCCAATCTGCGTGGGCGGCTGGTGCCCCACGGCTCACAGCTGAGCTTCCCCTGGCAAGTCGCCAAGCACAAGAAGGTGACTCAGGCGGTGCATCAGGAGGGGGGCAAGATAGCGCTGCAGATCCTCCATGCCGGCCGCTATGCCTACCATCCCTTCAGTCTGGCGCCGAGCGCCCTCAAGGCGCCCATATCCCCGTTCAAACCGCGCGCCATGAGCGAGCGGCAGATCCGCGGTACCATTCGTGACTTTGCCTCCACCGCGCAGCTGGCCAGGGCGGCCGGTTACGACGGCGTCGAAGTGATGGGATCGGAAGGCTACCTCATCAACCAGTTCATCTGCGAGCGCACCAACAAACGCACTGATGGCTGGGGCGGCAGCAATGAGAACAGGATGCGTTTTCCGGTGGAGATAGTGCGGGCCATCCGCGAGCGGGTCGGCACGGATTTTATCATCATCTTCCGTCTCTCCATGCTGGATCTGGTGGAGCAGGGTTCGACGCTGGAGGAGGTGGTAGCCCTTGGCAAGGCGCTGGAGCAGGTCGGCGTGACCCTGATCAACACCGGCATCGGCTGGCACGAGGCGCGAATTCCCACCATAGCCACCAGCGTGCCGCGCGGTGCCTTCAGCTGGGTGACCGCCGAGCTGAAAAAGCACCTCACAGTGCCGCTTATCACTACCAACCGGATTAACACCCCGGAAGTGGCCGAGCGCATTCTGGCGGGCGGCGAGGCGGACATGGTCTCCATGGCGCGCCCCTTCCTGGCGGATCCTGAATTTGTCATCAAGGCCGCCGAGAACCGGGCGGACGAGATCAACACCTGCATCGCCTGCAACCAGGCCTGCCTGGATCACGTGTTCAAGCAAAAACGCGCCTCCTGCCTCGTGAATCCCCGCGCCTGTTTCGAGACCGAGCTGACGTTTGGCCGCGTGCCCCAGCCCAAGAAGCTGGCGGTGGTGGGGGCGGGCCCGGCCGGGCTGGCGTTCGCCTGTTACGCCGCCGAGCGCGGCCATCAGGTGAGCCTGTTCGATCAGGCGAGCGAGATTGGTGGCCAGTTCAACTTTGCCAAGCAGATCCCGGGCAAGGAGGAGTTTCACGAGACTCTTCGTTATTTTGCCAGACGGCTGGAGAAGTGCGGCGTCGAGCTCTACCTCGGCCAGCGCCAGAGCGCCGAGAGTTTGCTCGGTGGCGGCTTTGACGAGGTGATCCTCGCCACCGGCATACGCCCGCGTACCCCGAACATTCCTGGCATAGAGCATCCCAAGGTGCTCAATTACATCGACGTGCTGCGGGATCACAAACCGGTCGGCCAGAAGGTGGCGGTGATCGGCGCCGGTGGTATCGGCTTTGATGTGGCCGAATACCTTGTGGAGAAGAAGGCTGATAGCGGTACAGACGGACATCGCGATCACTGGCTCAAGGAGTGGGGCATCGACAAGCAGCTTGGCGAGCGCGGTGGCCTGATCACACCGGAGATCGACGCTCCCGAACGCCAGATCTGGCTGCTCCAGCGCAAGGAGAGCAAGGTGGGTGACGGTCTGGGCAAGACCACCGGCTGGATCCACAGAACCGTGCTCAAGAACCGCAAGGTACAGATGCTTTCCGGCGTCCAGTACCTTGGCATCGACGATGAAGGCTTGCATATCCAGATAGGTGAAGCCAAACAGTGCCTGCCGGTGGATCAGGTGATCATCTGTGCCGGCCAGGAGCCTCTCAAGGAGCTGCAGGCCGGTTTGCAGGCGGCAGGCAAGCCGGTGCACATCATAGGTGGCGCCGACGTGGCCGCCGAGCTGGATGCCAAGCGGGCGATCCGCCAGGGGGCCGAGCTGGCCGCCGTTATCTAGTTGCTCCGCCTTGGCCTGCTATCGGTCTGATATTGCGATAAACCCCTGAGGCTCAGGGGTTTTCTTCATTGTGCGCTGTGCTAAGGTAGCGCCATCACAGCCCCTGACAAGGATTTGCCCATGGATGCCCTCACTTTGCTGCTCAACCGCCACTCCTGTGGCCGCCTGACCACACCCGCCCCAAGCGGTGAGGTGCTCGACAATATCCTCAAGGCGGGCTTGCGCGCGCCGGATCATGGCACCCTGACTCCCTGGCAGTTCATCCTGTTTGAAGGGGAGGGGCGTGAGCGGCTGGGGGATCTGCTGGCCGAGGCTGCTCGTGCCCGTGGCGAAGATGAAGAGAGCATCAAGAAGTGCCAGGAGGCGCCGCTGCGCGCTCCCTTGCTGGTGGCCGTTGCCACCCGTTATCAGGCCCACCCCAAGGTGCCGAAACTGGAGCAGGAGCTCTCCGCCGGTTGCGCCCTGATGGCGATGCAGATGGCGGCACAAGCCCAGGGCTTCAACGGCATCTGGCGATCCGGCTGGTTCATCTTCGATGAGTTGATCAACAAGGGGCTGGCACTGGCACCGGAGGATCAACTGGTGGGCTTTCTCTACCTCGGCACCCCCATGTTGGAGGCGCGCAAGTTGCGCGGACTGCCGCCAGGCGAGTTTGTCCGCCGCTTCTAAGTCGTATGAATTTCAGCCAAAGCCCTGACTTTTCAGGGCTTTTTTTATCTCGATCGATCACGAACCTGAGGCTGTACTGATAAATAAATACTTGCCAAGAGGGTGATGGGGATTGGCAGGGAATTTTTTAAATAGTGAGATGCTGTTCTCAATCCTGGTTGATTACGCTATGTAAAACGTTTGCGCCTCGTTAATATCCCTGAGCCAGTTTAGAAGGTGACCCCTTCTAATTTTCTGCGATGAGAGTCGCAATTCCGTAGCACCTTTTTACAGCCCAACGTCTTCATGACATTGGGCTTTATTTTTATGGGATCCTTTTGACTGCAGCACGCCTGCCGTTGCTGCACTGCTGGTCGGTGAAGTGGGCCCCGCCCGACAGTCCCTGCGGCGGACTGGCGGCGTGAATGGGTCAGCGCCCCGCTTTGACAGGCAGGATCCGCGCCGGGTTGCCCACTACCCGGGCGCCGGCAGGTACGTCTTTGGTGACGACTGCCCCCGCGCCGACGATGGCCTCCCGCCCGATGGTGACACCGGGCAGCAGTATGGCGCCGCCGCCAATCCAGACGTTGTCTTCTATGGTCACCGGCAGCGCCGTCTCCACCCCCTGAATGCGCTCATCGGCGGCCAGCGCGTGGGCAGCTGTGTAGATCTGCACGTTCGGCCCTATCATGACGTTGGCGCCGATGCGGATCGGTGCGTTGTCCAGAAACGTGGCCCCCATGTTGACGTAGGATCCCGCCCCCAGACTGATATGACGGCCATAGGTGCAGTAAAACGGCGGGCAGATAAAGGCGTTCTCCGCCAGCTCGCCGACTATCTCCTGCAACAGCGCCAGCTGTTTATCCTCCTCTTCCGCCCGATTGAAGCGTCGATAGCGGCGCGCGGTTTCACGGCGCAGGACATCCAGCTCCGGCGCCATGCAGTTGTAGGGTTGGCTGCTGATCATCTTCTGATATTCGGTCATGGGGATTCCTGCTCTCTGGTTGGCATGAGGCTATTTGGGTGGCAAGCGCAGCACCTCCAGTGCAGACCTGTCCACCTGCAGCAAGCGCACTGACAGAGGCATATATTACTGCTTTGTCAGCAGGAGAAGAGTGAGCCTCAGCCCAGAGCCGGCATCACCAGGTGTTGTGGCCTGCCCTCGGCAAAGGCCAGCACGTTTTCAAATGCCTTGCGAAAGTAGAGCTCATAGCTGTTTTGCTCCACATAGCCCAGATGCGGTGTGGCCAGCACGTTGGGCAAAGCCAGGAGAGGCTCGTTATCCAGGTTGGCGGGCTCGCTATCGAACACATCCAGTGCCGCTTGCCGGGTGGGATTCGCACTGAGCACCGCATGGAGTGCGCCAGATTCAATGAGCTCGGCCCGGCTGGTATTGACCAGCAAAGAGTCTGCCTTCATTCGAGCCAGGTCGGCACGGGTGACGCAGGCTCGAGTGAGCTCGTTGAGCCGCAGATGCAGGGACAAGACATCGGCCCGTTGGAAGAACGCTGTCTTGTTGGGGGCGGCGTCGAACCCATCCTGTGTCGCCCGCTGACGAGAAGATTCGCTACCCCATACCAGCACAGACATACCGAATGCATTGCCGTAACGGGCGATGCGCTGACCTATCTTGCCGTAGCCCCAGATACCGAGCGTCAGACCGTACAGGGTGCGTCCCAGGCCGAGTGAACCCGATTGCTGCCACTGGCCCTTGGTCAACTCGCGAGTGTAAGCCGGAATATGGCGGGAGGCTGCCATTATGAGTGCCCAGCAGAGTTCGGCGGGAGCAACAGGGCTGCCTACCCCTTCGGCAACTGCGACTCCGTACCGCTGGCACAGTACCGGATCGATATGCTGGCTGATTTTGCCGGTCTGGCTGATCAGTTTGAGGGTGGGAAGCCGCATCAGCAGCTGTTCGTCGATACGGGTACGCTCGCGGATCAGCACCAGTGCTTCTACTCCCTCCAACATGGCGGCGAGGCGCGCTGTATCGGGTTCGCTCTGGTTGAGGATGGTAACGTCATGACCCGCCAGCAAGGCAAAGCAGGGCAGGTGACGAACCTGATCCTGATAGTCATCCAGAATGGCAATTTTCATCCGTTCCTCTTGTGTATCAAGCAATTGTCCTGAGGGGTAGAGGCGCGCCCCTTGGCTTCTTGGCGGGGGCAGGCGAGACGATGCCCAGTTTTCATTGCAGATTCAAGTGGTTCAGTTTGGAATTGGTGATGGGGCGGACCGGGCTGGCCGCCCCGTTGTCATGCTGGACGGCAAGGGGGAAGCGGGGCGTCGTGTTCGATCAGGCTGGCCAGCTCGCCGCTCTCATCCTTGAGGGCAACCCCGGTCAAGCGGCGGTTGAAGGCCTGCTCCAGCAACCAGGCCAGCTTGTGAGCCGCCTGGGGGAAATCGAGCCCGGCGGGACGTACGTTGGAGATGCAGTTGCGCTGTGAATCCATGCACCCGACTCTGGGTTGCCAGGTCAGGTAGAGCCCCAGACTGTCGGGGGAGGAGAGGCCGGGGCGCTCGCCAATCATCACCAGTACGGCCCGGGCCCTTAGCAGCTCCCCTACCTCATCTCCCAGTGCCACTCTGGCCTGGCTGGCGATCACCAGAGGGGCACAGGCCAACCCAAGGCGCCTGAGATGGGGTTGCAGCGCCTCGATAAAGGGCAGGGCATTCTGATGCAGGGCGGTGGAGGAGAGTCCATCACCCAGCATGATGACAAGATCGGCTTCAGCCTGCCGGGTCTGATACTCCAGGGGGGCGAGATCGGCCTCTGCTTGCGGCAGCTGGCTCAGCAGGAGGCGGCTGGCATCGTTCAGCCGTCGGCCCAGATCCGGGCGACGCAAATACTCTTCCCGGCTGGTGGCGGCGCTCTGCACCGTCAGGACTTTGTGTCCTGTGGCGTGCAGCGCTTTGGTCAGGGCGGCCACTTCCAGGGGCTGGTGCACAGCATCTCTAGCCTGTGCATGGGCCAGACCAAACGCCAGCAGTGCCTCTGTGGGCAGGCTG
This sequence comes from Aeromonas sp. D3, assembly GCF_027705025.1. Lineage (NCBI taxonomy): Bacteria > Pseudomonadati > Pseudomonadota > Gammaproteobacteria > Aeromonadales > Aeromonadaceae > Aeromonas > Aeromonas sp. D3. Next base: position 138,629 of record NZ_JAPDBE010000003.1, read on the forward strand.
ACTCCGGTACGCCCCAGTGCTATGCGGGCCGAGGTGTAGCGTTTGAGTTCCAGCCAGGGATTGAGGTGAACTATGTCACTCATGTCATGGGGATCCTTGCTCATCAGGCCACCTTGCCGCTTTGGCCAAAAGCCGTTAACAGAGGGTGGCGCAGGCTGGCATCGAGCAGTTGGCCGCCAGGGTTGGTGAGTTGCATCCGCACCAGCCAGTCTGCAAATTCCGGTGCGTGCTTGAGGCCGAGCAGCTCGCGAATATAGAGGGCGTCATGAAACGAGGTGCTCTGGTAGTTGAGCATGATGTCGTCCGCCCCGGGAACGCCGATGAGGAAGGTGAGTCCAGCGTTGCCAAGCAGGGTGAGCAGGGTGTCCATGTCGTCCTGATCCGCTTCGGCGTGGTTGGTGTAGCAGACGTCACAGCCGAGCGGCACCCCCAGCAGTTTGCCGCAGAAGTGATCTTCCAGTCCGGCGCGGATAATCTGCTTGCCGTCATAGAGGTATTCCGGTCCGATGAAACCGACCACGGTATTGCACAGCAACGGCTTGAAGTGGCGAGCAACCCCGTAGGCTCTGGCCTCGCAGGTCTGCTGATCCAGTCCGTGGTGGGCATTGGCCGAGAGGCAACTGCCCTGGCCAGTCTCGAAATACATGACGTTGTTGCCAAGGGTGCCACGCCCCAGGCTAAGGGCGGCGTCATATGCCTCTTGCAATAGGGCCAGATCGATACCAAATCCTCGGTTGGCAGCCTCTGTACCGGCGATGGATTGGAACACCAAGTCTACCGGCACATTGCGCTCTATGAGCTGCAAGGTGTTGGTGACATGGGTCAGGATGCAGGACTGGGTCGGAATGGCGAAACGCTGGATCACTTCGTCGAGCATCTGGTTCAGGCTGGCCAGTACGGGCAAGTTGTCACTGGCGGGATTGATGCCGACCACCGCATCTCCCGCGCCGTACAGCAGACCGTCCAGCATGGCTGCCGCTATCCCTTGAGGATCATCGGTGGGATGGTTGGGTTGCAGCCGCACGCTAAGGTGGCCGGGCAACCCTATGGTGTTGCGAAAGGCAGTGACGACCCGGCACTTCTTGGCGGCCAGGATCAGATCCTGATTGCGCATCAGCTTGCTGACCGCGGCTGCCATCTCGGGTGTGATGCCGGGGGCTATGCGTGCCAGGGTCTGGCTGTTGGCCGTCTCAGACAGCAGCCAGTTGCGAAAATCCCCTACCGTCAAGTGGCTGATGGGGGCGAAGGCGGCGTGATCGTGGTTGTCCATGATGAGGCGGGTTACCTCATCCTGCTCGTAAGGGATCAGCGCCTCATTGAGGAAGGTTTTGAGCGGAAGGTCTGCCAGCGCCATCCTGGCCGCCATACGTTCCTCGGCGCTGTGGGCGGCCACGCCGGCCAGATAGTCACCGGAGCGGGCAGGGGTCGCCTTGGCCATCAGGGTGCGAAGGTCGGGAAACTGATAGACGTGGTGTGACAGTTGGGTGCGATACATGGGGCTCTCTCGTCGATGCAGGGTGGGGAAACAAGGCCAGCGCATGGCCTTGCTCCTGATGGGCACAGAGGACCTGGTTCAGCTTGCCTTGACCAGCTCACCGTCACTGGCGGCAATCCCTTCATCATGGGTCAGACGGAAGTAGGCGTAGCCCGCCAGCATAAGGGCGCCAAAGATCAGCGCCAGCAAACCGTTGTAATAGACCATAGCGACCAGACAGAGTACTGCCAGTCCCAAGGCGAGAGCCGGAGCAAAAGGATAGAGAGGGGCTCTGAATGGACGCTCCAGTGCCGGTTCGCTGCGGCGCAGCTTGAACAGGGCCGCCATCGAGATGATGTACATCACAATGGCGCCAAACACCGCCATTGTGACTATGTTGGCGGTGAGGGATAGCCCGCCTATGACGATCAGCGAGTCGGAGAAGATCGCCAGGATCCCCACAACGCCACCGGCCAGAATGGCCCAGTGGGGGGTCTGGAAGCGGCGGTTGACCGAGGCCAGGGCACCGGGCAGATAACCGGCCCGGGCCAGGGCAAAGATCTGGCGTGAGTAGCCCATTATGATGCCGTGGAAGGAGGCGATCAGGCCGAACAGCCCCAGCCAGACCAGCATGTGCAGCCAGCCGCTGCTCTCGCCCACTATCATTTTCATCGCCTGGGGCAGGGGATCATTGATGTTGGCAAGCTGGCGCCAGTCTCCGACGCCGCCTGCGAACACCATGACCCCCATGGCCAGCATGACCAGGGTCAGGATGCCACCGATGAAGGCTTTCGGAATTGTCTTCTTCGGCTCCTTGGCCTCTTCGGCCGCCATGGCGGCGCCTTCAATGGCGAGGAAGAACCAGATGGCGAACGGGATGGCGGCAAAGATACCGGAGAGAGCGCCGAGGTTGAACTCCTGCTGGCCTGCCCAGCCGTTGAGCATGAAGTTGCTGGCGTTGAAACCCGGGCTTACTACTCCCATGAAGACCAGCAGCTCGAAAATGGCGAGCAGGGTGACCAGCAACTCGAAGGTAGCGGCGATACCGACTCCGACCAGATTGAGGGTCATGAAGATGAGATAGGCGCTCACCGCCACCCACTTGGGGTCTATGGCCGGAAACTGGACGTTGAGGTAGGCCCCGATCGCCATGGCGATGGCGGGCGGCGCGAATACAAATTCCACCAGGGTGGCAAAGCCTGCGATATATCCTCCGACCGGACCAAAGGCACGGTAGGCATAGGCAAAGGGGCCTCCTGCATGGGGAATTGAGGTGGTCAGCTCGGTAAAACTGAAGATAAAGGCGGTGTACATGGTGGCCACCAGCAGGGAGGTGACCAGAAAGCCCATGGTACCTGCTTGTGCCCAGCCGTAGCTCCAGCCAAAGTATTCCCCCGAAATGACCAGTCCCACGGCGATCCCCCACAGGTGAAAAGCCCCCAGGGTTCGTTTCAGTTCCGGTTTCGCACAATCCTGTTGCTGCATACGCTTCTCCAATATGACGTTCAATGGTGAAAGTCTCTGAAGAGGCAAATTGCAAGGGATATGCCATCCAGTTATATGGTTATTTAGTCATTTTTATTCATATGGTTACAGCTGTTTTATGGTCTGGGGCCAAGGTGTGATCGTTGCGTTGTTGTGGTGCAGCAGCACCAGATTGTTCGGCCGAAGGTCGGGCCTTTGCTTGTATGTGGGGCAGTGAGCAGGGGAGACACGAGAGGATGGCGGAAACAACAAGGGCACCATCGGTGCCCTTGTTGTATGAGGTGGTTGCCATCAGCCGTGCTTGCGACCGGAGAGGCGGCACCACTCCTCTTTTACCGCAGTCGGGTACATGTCGAACCACTGGCCGTAAATGGTCTCAAGCTCCGGGGCCTGGCTCTCCAGCACACCGGAGAGCGCCATCAGGCTGCCCGGCTTGCCGTGGCCGGCGATCAGCGGAGCCAGTTCGCGCAGCGGGCCGGCCAGGATGTTGGCGACCACTACGTCCGCTTCGACGTCTTGTGGCTGATCCGCCGGCAGATAGAGTTCGATCTGGCCCGCCACGCCGTTGCGCTCGGCGTTGTCACGGCTGGCCTGAATGGCCTGCGGGTCTATGTCGATGCCGATGACGCGGGCGGCCCCCAGTTTCAGGGCGGCAATGCCGAGGATGCCGGAGCCACAACCAAAGTCGACCACGGTTTTGCCGGCCAGATCCAGCCCGTCCAGCCACTGCAGGCAGAGCGCCGTGGTGGGGTGGGTACCGGTACCAAATGCCAGACCCGGATCCAGCATGACGTTGACCGCATCGGGGTTTGGCACATCGCGCCAGCTCGGGCAGATCCAGAGCCGTTCGCCGAACTGCATGGGGTGGAAGTGATCCATCCACTCGCGCACCCAGTCCTTGTCTTCCAGCTGCTCGACCTTGTAGCCCACGTCTTCCCCGAAGATCTGCTGGAAGAAGGCGATGGTGGGGGCCGGATCGGTTTCGGCATCGAACAAGCCCATCACTTCGGTCTCGCCCCAGAGCGGGGTTTCACCGGGCAGCGGCTCGTAGACGGGGACATCCTGGGCATCCATAAAGGTCACGGCCTGGGCTCCACGCCCCAGCAGCATGTTGCTCACCTTGTCTGCTGTCTTGGCAGTGGCGTTGATTCGAATTTGTATCCAGGGCATGGCGTCGACTCTTCATAAATGTGAAACCGCGAGATTCTATCATCATGGGCCTGTGCTGTCGTGGTTTGCCCATGTCGGCGTGGCGCAGGAAGAGAACTCTGCCGAGTTGGCACGGTTAATGTATTCCTCATTGGGTGACGGGAAGCAACCTGTTCCCGCTGAATGCTTTGCTCTAGGAAAGTTCCGTCATCTTTTTTCAGCCACCTTTGGGTGGCTTTTTTTTTCGGCATTAGTGCTGGCTGGGGGAAACAAGTACGGATGACAGGCGTGAAGGGATGAAAAAGGGGGGAAGTGGGGGCGTTGGCACACAAGATGCAAAGATGGGTATGTCCTGCATAAGGATATGTGTGTGATTGTTACCCCAACGTTCAGGTATTTAGGGCCATCCCGGCGGGATGGCCCCTTTTTTATGTCGTTTTTATGGTGACTCTGCGTGGTGACTGTCTGGTGCCTGATATGAACTGTGCACTGTTGGGGCCTGTCACTGGTGAAATCACCCCATGATGGTGCAGTTTTTACCTATAAGGGATTAGTTTGCAAATCTGCTCATGTCGATCACCAGCTTGCCCACCATGCGGCCGGCTTCCACCTCGGCATGCGCCTGGGCCAGGGTGATCGGGGTCAGCTCGGACAGGGTGCGGGTGAGTGTGCTCTTGAGCACCCCTTGGTCGATGAGGGAGGCAACCTGGCCAAGCAGCTTATGTTGCTCGATCATGTCCGGGGTCTGGAACAGGGATCGGGTAAACATGAATTCCTGACTGAAGGTGGCGCTCTTGCTCTTGAGCAGGGAGAGATCCCAGGGCTCGCTGGATTCGGCGATGGTGCAGATGTGGCCGAACGGGCGAATGAGGCTGGCCATGGCATCCCAGTGCTGCTCGGTAGCATTGGTGCAGAAGATGGCATCGAGCTGGGTGATGCCCAGAGCGGTAAGCTCTTCCTGCAGCTTGTGATGGCTTACCACCTGATGGGCGCCCATTGCCAGACACCATTCACGGCTTTCTGGTCGGGATGCAGTGGCAATCACGTCCATATTGGTGAGCTGGCGAGCCAGCTGAATGGCGATGGAGCCTACTCCACCTGCCCCGCCAATGATCAGCAGCTTGCCTGTGCTCTCGTGGTGAAGGCCGATGCGCTCGAACAGTGTCTCCCAGGCTGTGATGGCGGTGAGCGGCAGGGCGGCGGCTTCCAGGTCGGTCAGGCTGGTAGGGGCGAGGGCGGTGATGCGCTCATCCACCAGTTGCAAGGCGCTGTTGCTGCCCGGGCGGCTGATGTCGCCGGCATACCAGACTCTGTCGCCTGCCTTGAACAGGCTCACTTCGCTGCCGACGGCAACGACTTCACCGACAGCATCCCAGCCCAGTACACGCGGGCTGGCCTCAATCTTGGCCTTGGGGGCGCGCACCTTGGTATCCACAGGATTGATGGAGGTGGCTGTCACTTTCACCAGCAGATCCCGCGGGCCCGGGATCGGATCGGGCAGGGTGGCAGTGATAAAGCAGTCGGGGTGATCGCTTGGCAGGTAGTGAGTCAGGGCAATGGCTTTCATGGCAGTTCCTTTCAAATCGGATGGATTGGGATTGCCAGCTACTCTAGTCTGGTTAATTATTCTTATTAAGATGGGTAATTGGTAAAGACTGTTTGAATATATGAACAATGTCGATCTGGAGTTGATGGGGCTGTTCGCTACCGTGGTGGAGCAGGGCAGTTTTACCGGTGCCGCCGAGGTGCTTGGCATGCCCAAGTCCTCGGTGAGCCAGAAGATCTCGCGGCTCGAGACCCAGCTCGGGGTGCGACTGCTGCAGCGTACCACCCGCAGGCTCAGCCTGACCCCGCAGGGTGAGATCTACGTGGAGCAATGCCAGGCGCTGCTGGCGCTGGCCCGCAGCGCCAATCTGGCGATGGCGCGGCTGCGATCGGCCCCGGCGGGGCGGGTGCGGATCACCGCCCCCGAGGCGACCGGTACTCTGCTGCTTGGCAGGATCCTGGCGGAATTTCGTGCCCTCTATCCCGAGGTGGTGCTGGAGCTGACCCTCTGCGACGATCAGCTGGATCTGGTGGGTGAGGGTTATGACCTGGCGCTGCGGGCGGCGCCGCTGAAAGATTCCAGTCTCATTTGCCGGCGCATTGGTCAGGTGCCGCGTCATCTGGTGGCGGCTCCCGGTTATCTGGCGGCTCATGGTGCGCCGCAGCAGTTGTCCGAGTTGGGGCTTCACCCCTGTCTGGTGCACTCGGCATTGCCCGTGTGGCCATTGCAGGAGGGGGGCTGGCGGCCGCAAGGGGCCTGCATCAGCAACAGCTTGCTGGCGCTGCGGGAGCTGGCATTGCATGAAGGCGGGATTGCCCTGTTGCCACACCATGTCTGTCAGGAGGATCTGGCGACGGGGCCGTTGCAGAAATTGCTGCCGGATCACCCCATACCGCCCAATCCGTTTTACCTCATCTACCCGAGCCGGGAACATCTGGCGCCTGCCTTGCGCTCGCTGATGGACTTCGTCGCCGAGCGCTTGCCGTTCGCCTGAGCCTACCAGTTGCCTGGGCTGGCAGACTCCTGATTGGGTTTGAGGCCGAGCGGCACCGACTGACGCTCCGCCAGCATGCGGATCTGCCCCTCGATCAGGCTGGCGTTGGGGCCCAGCACCAGTACCAGTTGATGGTCGTTGAGCTGGATCCAGGAGAGGCAACCCAGCCCCGGCAGGCGGGACTGATCCACCAGCGCTATGTCGCACACCCGAAGACTGAGGCGGGTCAGGCAGACGCTCATGGCTTGCAGATTGTCCATGCCCCCCAGCGCCTTGAGGTACTGGATCGCCAGCATCTGGGGATCCGAGGGGGCGACATTGGCCAACCGTGGGTGCTCATTGGCGATGGGCTTGCTCGGCAGGCTCAGGGGCGCTCGCTCCAGCAGCTGATAGAAGAGCAGTGTGTAGGCGACGAAGAAGAGGATGCCGACCGGAATGAGCCAGAAGCTGTGCTCGCCGGACTGATAACTCAGCACCAGATCCAGCAGACCGGCGGAGAAGTAGCTGCCCACCTGGATGCCAAGCCCGCTGCAGATGGCCAGGGACAACCCGGTCAGCAGGGCATGAGCCAGAAACAACCAGGGAGCGGTGAAGGCGAACAGGAACTCGATGGGCTCAGTGATCCCCAATAGTGCAGAGGTGAGCGCCAGGGTGAGCAGCAGTCCACCCTGCGGCAGTCGCTGCATGCGCTGGCGGTGCAGCCAGATGGCAAAGCAGGCGCCCGGCAGGCCGAACATGATGATGGGATAGAGACCGGCTACATACCCTTCATGCAGCGGCTGGGCGGTGGCCAGCGCCTGCAGGTTGCTCTCGCCAAGGCCGATGAGACTGCCCAGCACCTGATGCAGGCCAAGGGGGATCAGCAGCCGGTTGAGGGTGCCGTAACAGAAGGCGCCCAGTGGGGTGGTGAGCAGTTCCGAGGCCAGCAGCGTGATGCCCTGCTCCAGCAGTGGCCAGAACAGGGAGAGAGGAAACGCCAGCAACAGGCAGGCGATCGCCGAGATGCACAGGCAGGCGAAATCCCCCTGCGCCATCTGCAGCCAGCCAGGCATGGTGCGCCGTTTCACCCAGGGGTAGATGATGGCGGTGGTTAGCCCCGCCAGCAGGCCGCAGATCATGTCTGCATGCAGGCCGGGGGCCAGGGTGCCCAGCGCCGAGCTCAGCAGCAGAAAGTTGACCGCCCCGGCCAGCGCCTGGGTGCCCTCTCCTTGTCGGCTCAGGCCGAAGGCGATGGCCACCGCGTAGATGAGCGGCATCTGGCTGAACAGGGCGCGCCCCGTGAGGGAGAGCACAGCCTGATCCAGTACATCCGGTTGACCGAGCCGGTAGAGCAGCGCAGCCAGTGGCAGTATGGAGACCGGCAACAACAGGGCATAACCGAGTCGTTGCAGGGCCTGGATCAGGGTCTGTCTGGCGTTCTGTACTGGCATAAAGGTGCTGAGTTTTGTGACTTGGCGCACAGTTTACCCGTAAAAAACCTATTTGGGGATAGTTTTGGAACCCTTTATTAATCTCTTTGTTATTGCTGTTCGAATAATCGCCGAACCTCCTGGCTGGGTGGCGGAGTCAGCAGGCTGACCAGCACAAAGGCAACCAGCCCCAGCCCCAGACTCGGTACTATGGCATGCAGTCCGGCCAGTTTTATCCCCCACTGGCTCAGTACGCCATAGCAGACAATGCCGGATACCATGCTGGCCAGGGCGCCCGGCCCGTTGGCCCTTGACCAGTAAAGGCCGAGTACCAGCGGCCACAGGAACACGGCCTGTAGGCCACCGAAGGCAAGCAGGTTGAGCCAGATGATCATCTCGGGGGGCTGCAGCGCCGCCAGCAATACGAGCGTGCCCAGGATCAGGGTGCAGAGCAGGGAGAGGCGAGGAATGCGCACCTCCAGCTTCTCCTGCTTGGGATTGAGGTAGTTGAGGTAGAGATCCTTCACCAGGGTGGCGGAGGCCTGGATCAGCTGGGAGTCGATGGTGGACATGATGGCCGCCATCGGTGCTGCCAGAAACACCCCGGCCAGCCAGGGCGGCAGCACTTCCATCATCAGGGAGGGCATGATCTTGTCCGGGCTGTCCATGCCGGGCAGGATGGCGCGGCCCAGGGCGCCGGCCAGGTGCATGCCGAACATCAGCAGGGCACTGACCACAGTGCCGATAAGGATGCCGCGATGGAGCGCCTTGCTGTCCCGATAGCCGAAGCAGCGCAGGGCCGAGTGGGGCAGCCCCACCACACCGACGCAGACCAGGATCCAGAAGCTCAGCATGAAGGGTTGGGTCAGCATGTCACCGGCCCCCGTCGGGCTCACCAGTTTGGGGTCTATCTCCCTGAGCTGGTGGATGAGGTTGGGTAATCCATCCCCGGCAATCAGGATCCCTGCCAGCAAGGCGCCGGTGCCGATCAGCATGATGATCCCCTGCAGGGCGTCGGTCATCACCACGGCACGAAAGCCGCCGATGATGGTGTAGAGCAGCACGCAACTGGCAAACAGCATCAGCCCCTGCTGGTAGGAGAGGCCGGTGGCAGTCTCCAGCAGGCGAGCCCCGCCGATGAACTGCACCACCATGGTGGCGATAAAGGCGAGGATGATAGTAACGGATCCGAGAATGACAACTGCCTTGCTCTGGTAGCGGGCCCACAGCATGTCATTGATGGTCACCGCATTGACCCGGCGGGCAATGATGGCGAACTTCTTGCCGAGCACCCCCAGGGTGAGCCAGACGGTGGGCAGCTGGATCATTGCCAGCAACACCCAGCCAAGGCCAATCTTGTAGGCGGCACCCGGCCCGCCGATGAAGGATGATGCCGAGGTATAGGTAGCCACCAGCGTCATGGCGAGCACCAGACCGCCCATGCTGCGGTTGCCGATGAAGTACTCCTGCACGAAGTCGCCGCCGGTGCGATGGCGACTGGCCCAGAAACCGATTCCCAGCACCAGCACCAGATAGATGACCAGGGGCAGCATCAACTCAAGATTCATGGGGAGGCTCCTTGGCACTGCGGGGAGGTGTGTCGAGGGGAATATCCACAAACAGGCGATCCACCATCAGGCCGCACAACACAATGAACAGCAGCGGCATCACCATGCAGCTGAGCAGGAACCAGAGTGGCATGTCCCAGTATTCGATCTCTTCCGGGATGAAATACGCAGTGCCATACCAGGCAAAGAAATAGAGCAGGGTCAGCAGCAGGCAGAGGGCTGCTTCCCGACGAGCGAGCGCGAAACGATTCACCTTGGCCTCCGACAATTTTGAGGGGCGCAAGAATAACAAAAAAGGGCCATGTCGCCATGGCCCTTTTTCAACAGAGGCTCCTTGCGGAGCTGACTTCTATCGGAAGTCATTGTTCTGCCTCGGATCCTTACAGACCCAACTTCTTGTGCAGGTAGTGGGCATTGGAACTGCCACCGTGCAATGTCATCGGGTCTCTATCAGCGATCCTTACAGACCCAACTTCTTGTGCAGGTAGTGGATATTAGTACCACCGTGCTGGAAGTTTTCGTCCTTCATGATCTCTTTTTGCAGGGAGACGTTGGTCTTGATCCCTTCTACCACCAGCTCGTCCAGCGCCTGACGCATGCGGGCGATGGCAACGTCACGGTTCTCGCCGTAACAGATCAGCTTGCCGATCATGGAGTCGTAGTAAGGCGGTACCTTGTAACCGGCGTAGATGTGGGAATCCCAACGTACGCCCAGACCACCCGGCGCGTGGAAGCGCTGGATCAGGCCCGGAGACGGCATGAAGGTGGCCGGGTCTTCGGCGTTGATCCGGCATTCGATGGCATGGCCACGGATGCGGATGTCCTGCTGGGTGATCGACAGGGGCTGGCCGGCGGCGATGCGCAGCTGCTCCTTGATCAGATCCACGCTGGTGACCATCTCGGTGACCGGATGCTCAACCTGGATACGGGTGTTCATCTCGATGAAATAGAACTCGCCGTTTTCGTACAGGAACTCGAAGGTCCCCGCACCGCGGTAGCCGATCTCGATGCAGGCGCGCACGCAGCGCTCGCCGATGAACTTGCGCATCTCTTCGGTGATGCCGGGTGCCGGTGCTTCTTCGACCACTTTCTGGTGGCGACGCTGCATGGAGCAGTCACGCTCGCCCAGATAGAGGGCGTTGCCCTGGCCGTCTGCCAATATCTGAATTTCGATATGGCGCGGGTTCTCCAGGTACTTCTCCATGTAGACCATGTCGTTCTTGAAGAACTGGCCTGCTTCGGATTTGGTCAGGGCGATGGCGGCAGCCAGCTCGGCTTCATTGCGCACCACGCGCATGCCGCGACCACCACCGCCACCGGCGGCCTTGATGATCACCGGATAACCGATGCGCTTGGCGATGGCGGCGTTGTGCTTGGCATCGCTGTCGACCGGGCCGTCAGAGCCAGGCACGCAAGGTACGCCCGCTTTTTTCATCGCCTCGATGGCGGAGACCTTGTCACCCATCAGGCGAATGGTCTCGGCGCGCGGGCCGATGAAGATGAAGCCGGATTTTTCGACCACTTCGGCGAAATCGGCGTTCTCCGAGAGGAAGCCGTAACCCGGGTGGATGGCAACGGCACCCGTTACCTCGGCAGCGGCTATGATCGCCGGCACATTGAGGTAGGATTCACCGCTGGCAGGCTTGCCGATGCAGATGGTTTCGTCGGCCAGGAGCACATGTTTGAGCTCCCGATCGGCGGTGGAGTGAACGGCCACTGTCTTGATCCCGAGCTCTTTGCAAGCGCGCAGGATCCGCAGGGCAATTTCACCGCGGTTGGCGATGACTACTTTGTCCAACATGGGTGGCAACTTCCCTTATTCGATGATGAACAGCGGCTCGTCAAATTCGACGGCCTGACCATTTTCAACCAGGATCGCTTTGATCACGCCGGTCTTGTCAGACTCGATTTGGTTCATCATTTTCATGGCTTCGACGATGCACAGGGTATCGCCGACATTGACGTGCTGACCGACTTCCGCGAACGGCTTGGCTTCCGGGCTGGAGGAGCGATAGAAGGAGCCAACCATGGGGGAGCGCATCAGGTGACCACTCGGGGTGGCCGCATCTGCGGTCGGTGCGACGGCGGCGGCTGCCGGTGCGGCAGCAGGGGCCATGGCCGGCTGCATCATCATCTGCGGCATGGCTGTGGTCACCTGACCGGAGAAGTTGCGGCTGATGCGAACGGACTCTTCACCTTCGGAGATCTCCAGTTCGGCAATGCCGGACTCTTCAACCAGTTCAATCAGCTTCTTGATTTTGCGGATATCCATTAGCATTCTCTTTCTTCTTTATCTGATCAGTGATTATCAAGCCGCGCGCAACTGATGCACGGCCGCGGTTAAAGCGAATTGGTAGCCATCTGCACCCAGCCCGCAGATTACTCCTTTAGCGACATCAGACAGATAGGAGTGATGACGGAAAGGCTCCCTGGCATGGACGTTTGACAGGTGCACCTCGATAAAGGGGATGGCGACACCCAGCAGCGCATCGCGGATGGCGACACTGGTGTGGGTGAAGGCGGCTGGATTGATGATGATATAATCCACCTGGCCCATGGCCTGGTGGATGCGGCTGACCAACTCATGTTCGGCGTTGGATTGCAGGTGTTCCAGTGTGACGCCGAGTTCGCTGGCATTGTGCTTCAGATCGGCGACGATCTCATCGAGCGTCTTGCTGCCGTAGATGCCCGGTTCCCGTTTGCCCAGCAGGTTCAGGTTTGGCCCGTTGAGCAGGAGAATACGGTGATTTTGCGACATATTGAGTACATCCTCGATGATAATGCTGCTATCTACCAGCTATCTTGTGGACTACCAGAAATCTAGCCATTTTCTGCGCAATTCGGTGTGCACTGGCACACAGATTTCGCAATTATATTGATTTCGTGAAAATTAGCAGCATTTTACTGGTCTAATCTCTACATCTGTCTGTTTTTTGCACTAAGTGGTGAGCTGTTCAATTGCTCAGTAGCAGAGACGACAAAGCCGGCACTGGGCCGGCTCTGGAGGCAGATAACGGGCTACATCAGGCCGCTTCCGACTTCTCGCGGATGAGTTTATCCACGACCCCGGGATCCGCCAGGGTGGAGATATCCCCCAGGCTGTCGGTCTCGCCTGCCGCGATCTTGCGCTGCATTATGGAGCGCATGATCAGGCCGCTTCCGACTTCTCGCGGATGAGTTTATCCACGACCCCGGGATCCGCCAGAGTGGAGATATCCCCCAGGCTGTCGGTCTCGCCGGTGGCTATTTTGCGCAGGATGCGGCGCATGATCTTGCCGGAACGGGTCTTCGGCAGCCCCTCCGCCCAGTGGATCACATCCGGGGTGGCGATAGCACCGATCTCCTTGCGTACCCACTCCTTCACTTCTTTGTGCAGCTCGCGGCTCGGCTCTTCCCCGGCGATCAGGGTGACATAGGCGTAGATGCCCTGACCCTTGATCTCGTGGGGCACCCCCACCACCGCCGCTTCGGCGATCTTGGGATGGGCGACCAGCGCCGATTCAATTTCGGCGGTACCCATGCGATGGCCGGAGACGTTGAGTACATCATCCACCCGTCCCGTGATCCAGTAGTAACCATCTTCGTCGCGACGGGCGCCGTCGCCGGTGAAGTAACGACCCGGGAAGGTGGAGAAGTAGGTCTGCTCGAAGCGCTCATGATCGCCAAACACGGTGCGCATCTGACCCGGCCAGGAGTCGGTGATCACCAGGTTGCCCTCTGTGGCACCCTCCAGCGGTTCACCCATGTTGTCCACCAGCGCCGGCTGTACCCCGAAGAAGGGACGGGTGGCCGAGCCTGGCTTGAGATCGGTGACGCCGGGCAGCGGGCTGATGAGGATGCCGCCGGTCTCGGTCTGCCACCAGGTATCGACGATGGGGCAGCGTTCCTCGCCTATGGTGCGGTAGTACCACTCCCAGGCTTCCGGGTTGATGGGCTCGCCCACTGAACCCATGATGCGCAGGCTCTGGCGGGAAGTGCCCTCTACCGCATCACGGCCCTTGGCCATGAGGGCGCGGATCGCCGTCGGGGCCGTGTAGAGGATGGTGACTTGGTGCTTGTCCACCACCTGGCTCATGCGGTTGGTGGCCGGGTAGTTGGGCACCCCTTCGAACATGATGGTGGTGGCGCCGTTGGCGAGCGGCCCGTAGACCAGATAGGAGTGGCCCGTGACCCAACCCACGTCGGCGGTACACCAGTAGATGTCCTCCTCGTGGTAGTCGAACACGTACTTGAAGGTGAGGGTGGCGTAGACCAGATAGCCGCCGGTGGTGTGCAACACTCCCTTGGGCTTGCCGGTGGAGCCGGAGGTGTAGAGGACGAACAGGGGATCTTCAGCGTTCATTGCCTCGGGTGGGCAGTCGCTGCTGGCGGCGGCAGTTGCCTCATGCCACCAGATGTCCCTGTGGTTGTGCCAGGCAACGTTGCCACCGGTGCGCTTGAGCACTATCACCTTGCTGACCCGGGTATCCGGATTGGTGAGCGCTTCATCCACATTTTTCTTGAGCGGGACAGGGCGGCCGCCACGCAGCCCCTCGTCGGCCGTGATGACGATGGAGGAGCCTGAGTCAATGATGCGGCCGGCCAGGGCCTCCGGCGAGAAGCCGCCGAAGACGATGCTGTGCACGGCACCTATACGGGTACAGGCCAGCATGGCGATGGCCGCTTCCGGCACCATGGGCATGTAGAGGCAGACCACATCACCCCGATGCACACCCTGTGCTTTCAATACGTTGGAAAACTTGCACACCTCGGCGTGCAGCTCGCGGTAGGTCAGCTTGCGATCCTCTGCCGGGTTGTCACCTTCCCAGATGATGGCCACCTTGTCACCGCGCTGTGCCAGATGGCGATCCAGGCAGTTGGCCGAGACGTTGAGCAGGCCATCCTCATACCACTTGATGGAGACATGCCCCGGGTCGTACGAGGTGTTCTTTACCTTGGTATAAGGCTTCATCCAGTCGATGATTTTTCCCTGTTCACCCCAGAAGGCATCCGGATCCTGCACGGAGGCTAGGTACATGGCCTCGTAACCTGCCTTGTCCAGCAGGGCACCGTTGCTGATGTGGGCTTTGACCGGGTAGACCTTGCTCTCGCTCATCTGTCACTCCTTTGAATACATTCTTTTAATGATTAAGTAACAACTTATACCTTTGGCGTACGAGGGCAATTAGACTTTTGGATAGATGGAAACATCTGCTTACAGTGCTATTCGTGACAATTCATCGGTGATTGAGTAAAAACATCGGTTTTATCGATGGAGATAGCCATGTTGTCCCTGCTCCTTTGCACCGCCCTCTGGCAGTCCGATGCCTCTACGCTTGCCGATGAAGCCGCGCTGGCTGCTCCCCAGCCCAAAGAGTTTGCCGTGACCCGCGAACAGGCCAGCTTGCCAGCAGTGCGAGAGCGTATTGCCGATCAGATGGGCAATGCATTTCTGGCGCGCAAACCCCCAGTGACTGTTACCCTCGGGCAGCTAAAACCGCGCTACCCGAAGGATGCACTGATGGCAGACTCGCTCCAGGGCCAGAGCGAGGGGTGGGATGCCAGGTTGACGTTCAGTGAGTGAGCCGTATTTTCGATCATTGAGCGATTCTTGCAGCACTTGCCGGCTTCAGCACCAGACTCCCTTGCGAGGAGTCAGTTGGGCAGCCAGATGGGGTTCGGTCAAGGGGTGGCTGAACAGGTAGCCCTGTCCCTCCTGACAGTGCAGGGATTGCAGAAACTGGCGCTGTGCCTGGGTCTCGATCCCCTCGGCGGTGACCGCCATGCCCAGGCTGTCGGCCAGGTTGATGATGGTGCGGCACAGCTCCCGACTGTGCTTGTCATCGGGCAGAGCCTGCACGAAGGTTTGATCTATCTTGATGCTATCGATGGGCAGGCTTTTGAGCAAGCTCAGGGATGAGAAGCCGGTGCCGAAGTCATCGATGGCAATCTGCACCCCCAGCGCCTTGAGGCGGGTGAACAGCTGCAAGCTATGGTCGACTCGCTGTATGATGCTTTCCGTCACCTCTATTTCCAGCCGCTCCGCCGGGAAGCCGGTCTCCGCCAGGATGGCCGCGACCCGTTCCACATAGCCAATGGCGCGCATCTCCCTTACCGACACATTGACCGAGAGCCGTGGCACGGCAAGCCCGGCCGTCAGCCATGCCTGTCCCTGCCGGCAGGCGGTGCGCATCACCCACTCCCCAATCTGCTCTATCAAACCACACTCCTCTGCCACCGGTATGAAGCGGGCTGGCGCTATCATGCCTTCGCTGGGATGCTGCCAGCGCAACAGGGCTTCCAGCCCGCTCAGGCGGTTATTGGCCAAATCTGTCATGGGTTGATACAGGATGCAGAGCTGATGCTGATCAATGGCCTTGAGCAGCCCCTGCTCCATGCTCATCCGTTCCCGTGTCTGTTCGGCCATGTCGGGACTGTAAAACAGATATCCGTTACGGCCCTGGCTTTTGGCTTCGTACATGGCGTTGTCGGCAGCACTGACCAGGGCGTCCGGGCTCCGGGCGTGCTCAGGGTAGAGGGCTATGCCTATGCTGGCGGAAATGGCGACCTGCTCGTGTTCCAGTTCGACCGGCTCGCGCAGACGTGCCAGCAGCTGTTCGGCGAGCTGTGCCAGCTCATCCTGTTGTTCGAAATAGGGGATCAGCACCAGGAATTCATCTCCGCCTAGCCGAATAGCCACATCGTTGTGACGCAGGCTTTGGCGGATACGCCCGGCCAGCAGCTTGAGCAGTTGGTCCCCCGCCCTGTGGCCCAGGTTGTCATTGATCAGTTTGAAACCGTCGAGGTCGATGAACAGCAGGGCAAGTTGCTGCCGATTGAGCTGGGCAGTCTTGATTTCCAGCTCAAGCCGCTCCTGCAACAGGTTGCGGTTGCCAAGCTCGGTCAGAGGATCGTGATAGGCGAGGTGGTTGAGCTGCGCCTCTGCCTTGCGAATGGCGCTGATGTCGGAGAAGGTGATTACATAGTGGGCCGTGTTGTGGCGGCTGTCATAGACGGCGCTGACATGCTGCCAGGAGGTGAAGTAGTCGCCATCCTTGCGCAGACACATCATCTCCCCGTGCCAGGCGTGGCTGCCGGGCAGCAGGGTGTGCCAGGGGTAGTCAATGTCGGTATGGCGACGGGGATGCATGATGGCTTCCGGTGACTTGCCCACTATCTCGTCCGGTTCGTACTGGGTCATGTTGCAGAAGGCCGGGTTTACCGAAATGATCTGGCGCTGCCCATCCATGATGATGATGCCTTCGGCCGTGGTGTCGAAGACCACATTGGCCTGGCGCAGCTTGTCTTCCTGATTGCAGCGATCGGTTGCATCGTGGATCACCCCCATGATGCGGCGTCCCTGAGTGTCGGTGGCGGCCACATGATCGGCATGAAGATCGACCCAGCCTCGCATCTGGTTGGGCCCCAGGTAGCTCAAAGTCAGGTGAAGGGGGGCCGTGCCGTTGAGGGCGGTTCTGAGATGCTCCCCCGACACGGGATCGAAGCGCTTGATGAAGTTATCCATTCCCCCCTGAAACTGGTTGGCGGCCGTGCCGAGCAGACGTTCGACCTGGCCATCAAATTGCAACCTGTCTTCGGCCACATGCCACTCCCAGACGCCAATCTGGCCTGCACTCATGGCCAGTTGCAGCCGTTGCTGCACTTCATACTGCTCGGTGACATCCCGCACTATGGTCAGTATGCCGTCAGGGGTGCCCTGTTCATCCAGCATGGGGCTGTAGATTGCCTGCCAGCGTCGTTGCTGGCCCTGATGGGCCTCCGTCTGGCCGCTCAGGCTCAATTCCACCTGGGGAATGCCGCTGCTGATGATCTGTTGAAACAGGGGTTCCAGCACAGGGGCCAGCGTCGGCACTATGTCACGCAGATATTTGCCGTAGTGATCTTCCCGGGAGAGGCCGTTGATATCGGCCAGCGTCTGGTTGACGCTGCGGCAGCGAAAGTAGCGGTCGAACACGCCTATGCCGAACGGCGCCAGCTCAAACAGCTGTTGCAGCTCGTTTGGATTCAGTTGACCCGGCGTTGGCGGATCTGGCATGGATTCGGATGTCTCTTCCTGCATGACGGCTCCTGAATTGACTGTCTTGTCACTTAAGGTGTTGTCAGTATGGCATGAAGCGCTTTGGAGGGAAGATAGAGGGCTGCATTTGCCCCCTATCTGGTCGTGTTGCCGGTTGAAGTGATGGTTACCAGCTGAAGCGATAGCTCAGGGTCAGGTTCACCACGGGTTGCCAATCGCGATCCTTGATGAGCCACTGTTTGGCGCCCACCTCTGTGCCCAGTCGCCATTGTTGCCAGCCCCAGCTGCGCTCCAGCGTGACGCCCCAATCCCGCCACCCCTCGCTGGCACCATAGGCCGCCATGTGGGCCTGGCTGCCTCGCGTCAGCCAGAGATTGAGGGAGAGGGCTGCCGGCAGCGGCAGGCTGTGTTCCATATACCAGATATGGCCATAGCGACCGGTCACATCATAGAGCTGACCCAGGCTCAGCTGATGATCCTCGTCCAGTTGCCAGCCGAGGCGCCAGAGCGCGCTGAAACGGGTGCGATCTACCACCTGCATGGGACTGACCCCCAGCGCGAGGAAGCTCTGCTTGTAGAGCGGCAAGGCCAGCCCGGCGCTCTGTCCATCGGCAAAGATCAGGCCGACCATGGTTTCTCGCTCATAGGCGAGCCAGAAGTGGGCACTGGCGTCAGCCTTGACCCCGGCCTGATTGCTGTCGAGTTGCCACTGGCCGCCCACCTGCCACAGGTTATCCTGCTCCTTGGCCGACAAGGGCAGCGCGAGTGGCAGGGTCAGCAGCAGCCAGCGACTACTTGCCATAGAGCCGCACCCAGTCTCTGTCCTGATGCATGCCCATCAGGTGGCAGATGATGCCGGAGCGCTGCAAGGCATAGATGAGTAGCACGCTGGTGGCACTGAGCAGCATGATAAGGCCGAAGCTGTTGGGCAGAATGGTGCCCTGGCGGGCAGTCCACCACAGCAGCAAGGGGCCCCACAGGTGCACGAAGATACTCTTGTGGAAGATGAAGACGGTCAGCGAATACATGCCGATCCAGTTGAGCGGTCGCCAGCACAGGTTGATGTTGTGCTGATGCAGCCAGAGTACGGCCCCGATCACCAGAAACTCCATGCCCCAGATCCCGGCGCGTCCCGTCATGTCCAGCGCCAGCTCGTGCTCGTTGGCGTAGATGTCACTGAGTTCGACCGAACTGCTCTCGCCAAACGCAAGATAGATAACGAGGGCGATGAGGGAGAGGGTGAGTACCAGGCCATTGAGGCGATCCCGCCACTGAGGGCGCTGATGCCAGCACCAGCCGTACAGGAAACCGAAGCAGCCGCTGGCCATGAAGAGATCGAGGCGGGCATCCAGCTCATAGTCGGGGTGCACGTGCAGCTTCATCCAGCTGTCGATATTGCCAAGCAGGGTCTGCACGCCGAATTGATCCAGCAGCAGGCTGAGCACTGTCAGTACCAGCATGCCGCGGATGCCGAACCAGGCGTAAACCAGAGAGAAGAGTGCCAGCAGGCACATCCACAGCATGACAGGATAGAAGGAGATGGCCTCGCCGAAGTTGGGGGCTATGACCAGCCCTTCGACATAGAGGATCAGTATGATGCTGGCAAACAGCACCAGCTTGCCGCCCAGTTGTGGTCTGAAACGCTCCTGGCTGCGACGGCTCAGGTTGAAGGCCGCCAGGGCCAGGTAGATCTGGCTCACCCAGGGGATAAGCCAGGCCGAGACCTGTGCCGTGGTGTTATCCATGGGCAGCAGGTGACCGGCCATCGCCTTGTGCGACAGATAGAAGCTGTCCCAGAGGGCATGTTCACGGTTGAAAAAGTCGATGTACCAGTAGTTGAGGTAGCCGGTGTAGTGCTCGAAGACGGCCATGAAGATGACAAGCCCTCGCAACAGATCGAGACCCGTGATGCGCGCATCCTGTGGAGGCATGCTGTTGCTCCTGTGTCGGTTGGTAAAAAGGAGCCGCACTATAACGGTTGCAACAAAACTGAATGGGAGCTGAATGTAAGCAGATGTTACCGGCTCCCACCACGCCGACCTTGCTGGGACGGGGAATGCGGGGATCCGGCTGTCATGATTTGTAATACTTTTGGCGGTTTTTCAGCCTTTCTGGCGGCCGAATGCCTGAATGCCGCGCGTCAGCACCAGCAGGCCGAGCACATGAAAGGGCAGGGAGAGGGCAAGTAGCAAGAGCCAGTGGGCTTCGCTGCCGCTGGCATTGATAAAGCCTATCCAGGCGACCAGCAGGGTCAGCATGCCGGCTATCTGAAAACGGCGGCGAAGCACCACCTCCACCCCCAGGTTGGCGAGATAGAGGGTCAGGAGTATGCCGCCGAAACCGGTGAGCTGGGCCGTGCCATACAGATCTCTGTCCGGATTGAACAGCAAGCTGAAGAGCGGCGTCAGACCCTGATCCTGCGGGATCAGGGTCAGCAGCCAGCAGGCGATCAGTAGCAGGGCGGTTTTCATCGGCTCAGTCGGCGGAGGATGCCGGTTTGACCAGGCTGAGGTAGTTGGCATCCATGGTGAGGAATACACCCAGCAAGCGAGCACTGGCGCCGTAGAAACCGAAGGGATCGGCGGCGCGGCAAGCGGCTTCGAAATGGGGGAACCAGGCCAGCAGATGGCCATGCAGCAAGGCTTCCTGCTCGCCTAGCCACTGTTCACGCTGATCGGCACTGGGGGCTTCGGCGGCACGTATGATGAGGTTGCCCATCAGATCCAGTTCGACCCCAAGGTGATCGACCGGCTGCGGGTATTTGGCACTGACATCGATGGCAAGGCGTGCCAGTCGTTGCTTCATGCGGCCGAGGGATGAGGCATCCAGATGGGCGGATTCATAAGGTTGAACGGCCGTATCGGCCAGAAACAGTCCCTTGAAGTCGGCTGCCAGGGCAGTGGCGCGCTCGTTACGCACCAGCAGGCGGGCGATGGCCTCATTGAGCTCGGCGACGGCCGGGCGCATGGGATCCAGCGTGGAGAGGCTCTTCAGGAAGCTTCGCACATCGTAGCTGTCGTATTCGGCGATCTGTTCATCGCTGAGCTCGGCGCTAAACAGGGTGGCGAACCACCAGTAAAGTTCGGCCCGACGTTCGCTAGTGGCCAGAAATTCCTGCATTTTTCCTCCGTGGATGGCAAGCGGGAAACAGAGTGAGCCCGATTCTAACGGCTTTGGCAGAAAAGTTAACCCATAGGTGACAATTCGGCGAACAAGCCAGAAAAAACGCCGCCGATGGCGACGTTTTCAGGGCGTATTGATGGCAACTCAGAGGGGGCGGGTTTCGAACTGCGGCAGCCCATCGGCTATTTCGTGCCGGGGCGCTTTGGAGCCCACGAAGATGTGAAAGCCGGGTCGCTGGCTCTGAGCCTGGTCGAGGATCCCGAGGCGTAATCGGCCCCGGAGAACTTGCAGCTTCCAGGGTGATGAATCAGATATCAGATCTCTTCGCGGTAGATCGCCTTCTTGCAACGGGTGCAGATATGCTGGCGGCGAAAATCGGTCTGGTGCAGCAGGCCGACATCCAGTTGCTGATGATGGCCGCAGTGAATGCAGAAGATGATATCGCCATCGATGGCCTCCGGATGCGCCGCCAGATACTGCTCTTTGGTGGGCAATGTCTCCCACTGGGTGGTGAAAGGGCTTTTGCGACTGCCGGTGTAGTAGACCCAATAGAAAACAGCGAATACCGATATGATCAGAAAAAGCATCAGGTTATCCATCATGGTGTACCCCCGTGTTGAGGTGATGCAAGGAAGGATGAGAGAGGCTTGACCCGCCATGGAACAGGTGTGTCGAGTGGAAATTCTTGCTGCCAGCGTTCGGTCGGCAGGCAGGCTGGCGAAAGCTCAGTGCCAGGGGAAGGTGCAAATCGAGATCCATCGGGAGCGTGGCGAGGGTCTTGCCCGGCATGTTTTGCCTCCATCTATTGGCGGTGCAACCGCTGTGCCGTGTAAAGATGTTATCTGTTAGTAACGGCTATATCCATGATCCGGCTCTGGTTTTGGCTGTTTGTTGTCCCGGTTTCTGTTTACTGGCAGGGCTATGGTGTTATGGGTATCGGAGACGGATGGACAGAGGGAGGATTATTCGCCAGCACTAATGTCAGCACGAATACCTGCGCTATGGCTGAGGGGAAAGCCTGCACTGACTTCGAAATTTGCGACACATTTTACATTTTATAAACAAATTTTTGGGTGGTTGGACTGTCTCTTTGATCCAGCTCACGTTACAATGCGCGGGCCCACTTCACCTAACGCGCAAACGATTTTCAGGAGAGAAACGGATGTTGAAACGTGACATGACCATCGCCAATTATGATCCGCAATTGTGGCAGGCCATCACAGACGAGACCCGTCGTCAGGAAGAGCACATCGAGCTGATCGCGTCTGAGAACTACACCAGCCCCCGAGTCATGGAAGCCCAGGGCTCCCAGCTGACCAACAAGTACGCTGAAGGCTATCCGGCCAAGCGCTACTACGGTGGTTGCGAATATGTCGACGTGGTTGAAACCCTGGCCATCGAGCGCGCCAAGGAACTGTTTGGTGCCACTTACGCCAACGTGCAGCCGCATTCCGGCTCCCAGGCCAACAGTGCCGTTTACATGGCTCTGCTGCAGCCGGGCGACACCGTGCTGGGCATGAACCTGGCCCATGGTGGTCACCTGACCCACGGCTCCCCCGTCAACTTCTCCGGCAAGCTGTACAACATCATTCCTTACGGTATCGATGAGTCCGGCAAGATTGACTATGACGAAATGGAACGTCTGGCCGTCGAGCACAAGCCGAAGATGATGATAGGTGGCTTCTCCGCCTACTCAGGTATCGTCGACTGGGCCCGCATGCGTGAAATCGCCGACAAGATTGGTGCCTGGCTGTTCGTTGACATGGCTCACGTAGCCGGTCTGATTGCCGCTGGCGTCTACCCGAATCCGGTGCCCCACGCTCATGTGGTTACCTCCACTACCCACAAGACCCTGGCCGGTCCCCGTGGTGGTCTGATCCTCTCCGCCGCTGACGACGAAGATCTGTACAAGAAGCTGAACTCAGCCGTCTTCCCGGGCGGCCAGGGCGGCCCGCTGATGCATGTCATCGCCGGTAAAGCCGTTGCATTCAAAGAGGCGCTGGAGCCCGAGTTCAAGACCTATCAGGCTCAAGTCGTCAAAAACGCCAAAGCCATGGCGGCGACCTTCATCGAGCGCGGTTACAAGATTGTCTCCGGCGGTACCGACAACCATCTCATGCTGGTTGATCTGATTGGCCGTGAGCTGACCGGTAAAGAAGCCGATGCCGCTCTTGGCAAAGCCAACATCACAGTCAACAAGAACTCTGTGCCGAATGACCCGCGTTCCCCGTTCGTCACCTCAGGTGTGCGGATCGGTACCCCGGCCATCACCCGCCGCGGTTTCAAGGAAGCCGAGTCCATTGAGCTGACCAACTGGATCTGTGACGTGCTGGACAACCATGACAACGACGAAGTGCTGGCCAACACCCGCGAAAAGGTGCTGGATATCTGCCGTCGTTTCCCGGTTTATGCCTGATACACCAGCCATGCTGGTTTGAGACCAATGCCACCTGCGGGTGGCATTGTTTTTTCTGTCTCGGCCCCGCCATGGGCGCCGAGCTTGTGCAGACATAGGAGACATAATGCCAGCCCAGCCCGGTATCACAGATGACGATCTGATCGTGTCCATCCGTGCCCAGTACCATTTTCGCGATAGTCCGGAGGGGCTGCTGGCATGGGATGTACGGCGTCTGGTGCGGTTGAGCCAAGGCTTGCCGGTGCAAGCTGTGCCATTGGTACAGATTGCCGAGCTGGATACCGATCACTGGTACGGACACTGCGTGGCCAGACCCACGGTGCGCAGCATAGCCGAGCATTGTCAGTTGATTGCCAGTGCTTCCCTTGCCTATCCCATCATTCTGGATAGTGCAGGTCGGGTCATGGATGGCATGCACAGGGTGTGCAAGGCATTGATAGAGGGGCACACTCACATTGATGCGGTGCAGTTTGCGCAAGATCCGGCACCCGACCATGCAGGTTGTGACCCCGCCGACTTGCCCTATGACGACTGAGTTTCTGGTTGAGTGAATGGTTAAATATCGCCTTGCTGGCGGTATTTTTTAGCTGGAGAAAGTGCGATGAAGAGAGTGCTGGAAATCCGCAGTTATCGGCTCAAGGCGGGGAGCCGCGCCGAGTTTCATGCGCTGGTGACCGAGCAGAGCATGCCACTGTACCGTAAATGTGGGATGGATGTGGTGAGCCACGGCCCCTCCCTGCATGATCCGGATGCCTATTTTCTGATGCGGGCATACGATGATCTTGCGCATCTGAGCGCTTCCCAGGCGGCATTCTATGCAACGGATGCCTGGCGAGAAGGCCCGAGAGACGCCATTGTTGCGCTGATCGAAGCGGATGCAAATACCGTCATCTGCTTGCCTGCAACGGCCATAGACGGACTTCGCACCCCCTGAAGTGTTTAAGGAATATAGACGGTGACATATTGTTTTTCTGGGCTTTTACCGGCTTTGGATGGCCGTGCTACACTGGCCGACCAAGATCCTGACCCCGCGGGGCAGGTGCCTTTTCAGTTAACGCCGGAGGTCCGATGCATTGCCCTTTCTGTAGTGCGGTTGATACCAAGGTGATCGATTCCCGTCTGGTGGCAGAAGGCCATCAGGTACGCCGCCGTCGTGAGTGCCTGCTCTGTCACGAGCGCTTCACCACCTTCGAGATGGCTGAGCTGGTGATGCCCCGTGTCATCAAGTCCAACGGTTCCCGCGAGCCCTTCAATGAAGAGAAGCTGCGTGGTGGCATCCTGCGGGCGCTGGAGAAGCGACCCGTGAGCATGGAGGCCATCGAGAAGGGGGTCAATCACATCAAGTCCTGCCTGCGAGCCACCGGTGAGCGCGAAGTCGCCTCCCAGCTGGTGGGCAATCTGGTGATGGATGAGCTCAAGAGCCTGGACAAGGTCGCCTATATCCGTTTTGCCTCCGTCTATCGCAGCTTCGAGGACATCCGCGAGTTCGGCGAAGAGATCGCCAAGCTGGAGAAATAAGCTTCCCAATGTCCGGTTACGCTGCGCCAATCGAACCTGCAACGCCCATTTTCTCGCTTTGAACGGGAGCCCAGATGTTTAGTCAAGATGATTACCAATGGATGAATCGGGCCCTTGAACTGGCCCGCCGCGGCCGCTATACCACGGCCCCCAATCCCTGTGTCGGCGCCGTGTTGGTGAAAGCCGGCGTTGTGGTCGGCGAGGGATGGCACAAACGAGCCGGAGAACCCCATGCCGAGGTCTATGCCCTGCATGAGGCCGGTGACGAAGCCCGTGGTGCGACCGCTTATGTGACTCTGGAGCCCTGCTCCCATCATGGCCGTACCCCCCCTTGCGCCGAGGCGCTGATCAAGGCCGGGGTGACCCGGGTGGTGGCGGCCATGGTCGATCCCAACCCCGAGGTGGGCGGGCGTGGTCTGCGGATGTTGTCGGAAGCAGGTATCAAGACCGATTTTGGCTTGCTGTCTAGCGAAGCCGAGGCGCTCAATCCGGGCTTCTTCAAGCGGATGCGTACCGCTTTTCCGCTGGTGACCGTCAAACTCGGTGCCAGCCTCGATGGCCGCACCGCCATGGCAAGCGGCGAGAGTCAGTGGATAACGGGCCCCCTGGCCCGTGCCGATGTGCAGCGGCTGCGCGCCGGTCACGACGCCGTGCTCTCCAGCGCCGAAACCGTGCTGGCCGATGGTGCCTCGCTGACGGTGCGTTGGGACGAGCTGCCCCCCTCGGTCAAGGCCAGCTATCCCAAAGAGACCCTGCGCCAGCCTCTGCGGGTCATCGTCGATTCCCAGAACCGGCTGACCCCGGACTTGCCCCTGTTCCAGAGCACAGGCCCTGTCTTGCTGGCCCGTCACAAGGCGGCTGGCGACTGGCCTGAATGGGTGCAGCAACTGGAGCTGCCCCTGCTGGATGGCAAGCTGGATCTGGTCAGCCTCTTTATGCTGCTGGCCAAGCGGAACATCAATTCCGTGCTGGTGGAAGCCGGCCCCAGGCTTTGCGGTGCCTTGCTGGACAAGGGGCTGGTGGATGAGCTGGTGCTTTATCAGGCGCCGAAACTGATGGGGGATGAGGGGCGTGGCCTGTTCCATCTGCCAGCGCTCACCCGTCTTTTCCAGGCGCCAAAGCTCTGCATCAAGGATGTGCGGCTGGTGGGACAGGATATCCGCATCACCGCAAGGATAGCCTGATTTTCCAATCGTTATCAGGGGCCGAACCAGCCCCGTCATCATCAAGGTGATCTGCATGTTTACCGGAATTATCGAAGCGGTGGGAACCCTTGCCGCGCTGCGCCGCCAGGGCGAGGATATGGCGCTCACAGTCCACGCGCCGACGCTGGATTTTGGCGACGTCAAGCTGGGCGACTCCATTGCCACCAACGGCGTCTGCCTGACCGTGATTGGTCTTGGCGACAAGAGTTACACCGCCGATGTGTCGCTGGAAACCCTGTCTCGTACCGGTTTCGCCGCGGCCAAAGTCGGCGATCCCGTCAATCTGGAGAAGGCCTTGATGCCGACCTCCCGGCTTGGCGGCCATCTGGTCTCCGGTCATGTGGACGGGGTGGGTGAGGTGAAGAGCAAGTCCAGCAGCGGCCGCGCCATCGAATACTGGATCAAGGCACCGGCGGAACTCTCTCACTACATCGCCGAGAAGGGGTCGCTCGCGGTAGATGGCATCAGCCTGACGGTCAATGCCGTGCAGGGGGACTTGTTTCGCCTCACCATAGTGCCGCACACCGCCCAGGAGACCACCATAGCTCGCTGGAAACCGGGTCATCACGTGAATCTCGAGGTGGATCAGATAGCCCGTTATCTGGAGCGGCTGATGCAAGGCAAAGCGCAGGACGCTGCTACCTCCAGCCTGACTCTGGAGAAACTGGCCCAGTCCGGCTTCCTGTAAGTGGCGAAACAGCTGACCAAAACGATTTTCTGTGATCCCGCTCTGATTGAAATGGGGCCCAGAGCCCCCATCTAGAGCAACATAATTCTGTATCAAAGTGAGCCTCCGGGCTCAATCCCCGAAGCAAGTTGATGGAGTAGCCCATGGCGCTGAGCACAACCCAGGAAATCATTGCCGATATCAAGGCTGGCAAGATGGTGATCCTGATGGATGACGAAGACAGGGAGAACGAAGGGGACCTCATCATGGCCGCCTCCTGTGTCCGCCCGGAGGATATCAACTTCATGGCCCGTTACGGCCGTGGCCTCATCTGCCTGACCTTGACCCGGGATCGCTGCAAGCAGTTGGCGCTGCCGCTGATGGTTGATCGCAACAATGCCCAGTTCTCCACCGCCTTCACCGTGACCATAGAAGCGGCCGAAGGGGTGACCACAGGTATTTCAGCGGCGGATCGCGCCGTCACAGTACAGGCCGCCGTAGCGCCCGATGCCAAGGCCGCCGACCTGGTGCAGCCGGGCCACATCTTCCCGCTGATGGCGCAGGATGGTGGTGTGCTGACCCGTGCAGGTCACACTGAAGCGGGTTGCGATCTGGCCCGTCTTGCCGGTTACGAGGCCGCTTCCGTCATCGTCGAGATCCTCAACGAGGATGGCTCCATGGCCCGTCGTCCGGATCTGGAAGTGTTCGCCGAGCAGCATGGCATCAAGCTCGGCACCATCGCCGACCTCATCGAGTACCGCAACCAGCACGAGACCACGGTCGAGAAAGTGGCCGAGTGCAAACTGCCCACCGAGTTCGGGGAGTTTGATCTGGTCACCTTCCGCGACACCATCGACAATCAGGTTCACTTCGCCCTGAAAAAGGGTGAGATACAGGCTGACCAGCCCACTCTGGTGCGGGTACACCTGCACGATGTGCTGAGCGATCTGCTGTTGACCGACCGCCATGCTGCCCGCAGCTGGCCCTTGCCCAAATCCATGGCCCGCATCGCCGAGGAAGGCGGCGTGCTGGTGATCCTGGGGGCCGAGGCCCACGGCGCCGAGTTGCTGGCGCGGGTCAAGGGCTTCGAGGCCGCCGACAAGGGGCTGCAACCGGAAGGGGCCAAGTGGCAGGGTACTTCGCGTCGGGTCGGTGTCGGCTCCCAGATCCTCAAGACGCTTGGGGTTGGCAAGATGCGGCTCTTGAGCTCACCGAAGAAATACCACGCCCTCGGCGGTTTCGGTCTGGAAGTGGTGGAATACGTAGGCGAATAAACCTGATGCCATGAAATAAGGGATGACCTCGGTCATCCCTTATTGTTTTGCCTTAGCGGCGACGGCGCAGCCAGACAAGCGGCAGCAGCAACAGGGCTCCGAGGCCCATGGCGCCACCACCGCCACCACCATGTGAGGCCGTGGTCGTTGTGGTGTCCGGGATCTTGGTGGGTTCGCTGGTGAGGCTCATCAGGGCGGCCTCAAGACGCTGACTCGCGCCTCGCTCGTCAGTGACAGTGAGTTCTACCCCCTGCAGGCGAAGCGTGCCGAGGGTGTCGTTGCCGTCGGCACGAAGGCGCAGTGTGCAGGTTTGGCCTGCTTCCAGACGGCCGGGACAGCTGTTGCTCATGGCCGGAGCATCGCTGTAGACGCCGCTCAGGGTCACAGCCTGGTTGCTGCGATTGGCAAGCAGGTAGTCGGCCCAGCCACTGGTGCCGGAGGGCAGGATGAGGCCGCGGATCGTGGTCAGGGTGACGCCCTGCTGCTGCTCGGTGATCCAGTCACTAAAGGCAGGAGCGTAGACATAGCCACCGGCGCTGCCGGTTGCACAGGGGAAAGCCCCATAGCTGGTCACGCCGACCAGCTTTCCGCCATAAGTCAGCGGACCACCACTGTCGCCTTTGCAGGAGTCCTGATCGATCTGGTTGCCAGCGAAAATGTGGGTTGTGGTGGGGTCACCGTACCAGTAGTCGCGTTCCCCCCGATAGGCGAGATCCACCGCCAGCAGCTGTGGACTGGATGTGGTCGCGTCAGGGTCGGTGCCGCCGTAACCAAGGGCATGCAGCATGGTCGTGCTCCACTGCCAAGTATCCTTAATGGCTGGGTCAGCGATGGCAATAGGGGCCTGGGTAACCGGGGTGGCAAGGTGCAGCAGGGCCACATCCGAGGCGTTCGGGGGTTCGCCATAACCCAGATTGCCCAGTAGATTGACATAATACTCGGGGTGCATCAGCACCTGGTCGACCTTGCTGCGAGCGTGGGGACGGCTCAGGTCAGTCACTCCGATGGCGACTTCCATGGGGCCGGACTGGGCATCGCCTACGCAATGAGCGGCGGTGAGTACCCACTGCTTGTCGATGAGGGTGCCGCCACAGAAATTGCTCCAATTGCCGTTGACGACTTCTCCGATGGCAACCATCCAGCTTGGGGCCGTCACGGCGCTGCCGCCGATGATGCGCGGACTGCTAGCATCGGCCTGAACAGCCAGTGGCAGCAGGCAGGCGAAGGCGACGCAGCTGCGTTTGAAATCCAACATACTGAACTCCTTGATGTTATTATTTTTACCCCGTGCCAGGGCCCGGTATTATTAACAGGTCGGAGCAGCTAATTAAAATCTCAATAGTGGTCTCGTTGTCGAAACTGTGATGCATGTTTTTGTCCGATTCCCCTTTGTGCTAGAATGTGCGCACTTTTGACTCCGGCCCCTTTTGATTGCACAGATACAGGATTTCCAATGAAGGTTATCGAAGGAAATATCGCCGCTCCTGAGGCGCGCGTTGCTATTGTCGTTGCCCGTTTCAACAGCTTCATCAACGAAAGCCTGGTAGACGGTGCTGTGGACGTACTGAAGCGTCAAGGTCAAGTCCAGGACAGCAATCTCACCCTGGTACGCGTGCCGGGCGCCGTCGAAATCCCCCTAGCGGCCAAAAAGCTGGCCAAGAGTGGTCAATACGACGCCATAGTCGCGCTGGGCACCGTCATCCGTGGTGGCACCTACCACTTCGAGCTGGTGGCGAGCGAGAACGGCAAGGGCCTGGCCCAGGTAATGATGGAATATGAAATTCCGGTTGCCTTCGGCGTACTGACTACAGAAAACATTGAACAAGCCATCGAGCGAGCCGGTACCAAGGCGGGTAACAAGGGTGCAGAGGCTGCACTGAGCGCGCTCGAAATGATCAACGTCCTGAAACAGCTGGACGTGTAACGAGGAGAAGTACATTGAAACCGTCCGAGCGCCGTAAAGCCCGCCATTGCGCCACCCAGGCCATCTACCAGTGGCAGATGACCAGGGCCAACGTGGGCGACATCGAAGAGCAGTTCAAGATCGATCAGGACACCAAGGGTGTGGACCTGAACTATTTCCGCGATCTGCTGTTCGGGGTAGCCCTCCACTGCAACGAGCTGGACAAGGTGTTTGCACCTTTCCTCTCCCGTCCGCTGGAAGAAGTGGACATGGTGGACAAGGCGATCCTGCGTCTGGCGACCTATGAGCTGACCCGTCGCGATGATGTGCCGCCCCGTGTGGTGATCAACGAAGCGATCGAGCTGGCCAAGGCCTTTGCTGCCGATGACAGCCACAAGTTTGTCAACGGTGTACTGGACAAGGTGATCAAGACGCTGAACAAGCGTTGATCCTGATGTCCATCAGCATCACGAGCGTGTTTACGGCTTCGCAGCAAGATCGTGAACCGCTTTGAAGAGAGGAGCCAGCCTAACCGCTGGCTTTTTATTGCATGGGTGAATTTGAGCTGATTGATAAGTACTTCAAGATCCCCCACGCCCGCAAGGACGTGGTGATGGGCCCTGGAGATGACTGCGCCCTGCTGACCCTGCCAGCGGATACCCAGCTGGCGGTGAGCACAGACACCCTGGTGAGCGGCGTCCATTTTTTTCCCGACATGGATCCGGTGGATCTTGGCTACAAGGCGCTGGCGGTCAATTTGTCCGATCTCGCCGCCATGGGGGCCGAGCCGCGCTGGGTCTCGTTGGCACTGACCCTGCCCGCCATCAATGAGAGCTGGGTAGCAGGTTTTGCCGAAGGCTTTCTGGAGCTGGCCGAATACTACAATGTGGCGCTGGTGGGCGGTGACATGACCCGCGGGCCGCTTTCCATCACAGTCTCGGTGAAGGGATCCGTTCCCGCAGGCCGGGCCCTGATGCGCAGCGGCGCCAAGGCCGGTGATGGCATCTATGTGACCGGTACCCTGGGGGATGCCGCCCTGGCGCTCTCCCATCTGCTTGGCAAACGCACCCTCAACGAGAACCAGCTGGCCGCCGTGCTGCCCAGGCTCGATCATCCCCATCCCCGTATTCTGGCCGGCCAGGCTCTGCGCGGGCTGGCGGGCAGTGCGCTGGATCTTTCAGATGGGCTTTCCTCGGATCTCGGCCATATCCTCAAGGCCTCCGGGGTGCGGGCCCAGATTGACCTTGCTCTGCTGCCCCTTTCGCCCGTGCTGCAGGATGCGGTCTCGGAGCTGGATGCCTGGCAGCTGGCGCTGGCCGGGGGCGATGACTACGAGCTCTGCTTCACCGTGCCCGAGGAGTATCGCGGCGCGCTGGACACGGCGCTCGCCAACTGTGGCGTCAAGTTCACCAGGATCGGCCGCATTCTGGCCGGTGAACCGGGTATCGACTATGTTCGCGGCGAGCAAACGGTCGAGCTGCAACTGACAGGCTGGGATCACTTCGCATGACCTTGTTTATGATAAAGCCCGAGCTGAAAAGGCTGAACCTGAAGAACCCGCTCCATTTTCTGGCGGTGGGGTTTGGCTCCGGCCTCTCTCCCAAAGCGCCGGGTACCATGGGGACGCTGGCCGCCATACCGCTGTACCTGCTGGTGAGCGGGCTTTCCACTCCCTGGTTCATTGCCCTGCTGGTGGTGGGGTTCGTGGCGGGTATTCGCATATGCCAGAGTGCCACCGACGCCATCGGTATGCCGGATCACGGCGCCATCGTCTGGGATGAGGTGATCGGCTTTGGCGTGACCATGATAGCGGCGCCAGCCGGCTGGACCTGGGTGCTGGCCGGCTTTGTGCTATTCCGGTTGTTCGATGTATTCAAGCCCTGGCCCATCTCCTGGTTTGATCGCCGCATTCACGGCGGACTCGGTATCATGCTGGACGATCTCATCGCCGGTTTGTTCGCCCTGCTTTGTATGCAATTACTGGCATATTGGCTGGGTTGAATTGCCCTGTCAGGGGGATGACCACACTGGCATTCCCCTATATACCACTGTTTAATTTTCATTCACTGGCATATGCTGCCGTTTAAAAATCATTTCACATAAATATTCACTACTCATTCGAAGCTTAATGCTATTGTGCTGATAGTGAATATTCCCGCCTGTTGCGCCTTTGTTGAAAGTAAAAGCACTAAAAATGATTGGTGATGGTCATATAGTCTGGCTATGTGACATAAGTCATCATTTATGACTATTGAAGTGGCCACTGGCTAGGCAAAGTATTGCGAAATTGTATAACCCGATCATTTACACTCGCGGTTAAACCGTCTAAGTTACTCGCGGGTTATTCCAAAAAAATGCAAAAAACCCGCCCGGATCGCTGGTTTAACTGCCTCATGAATTGAGCGTTTCTTACTCAGAACAAGCACTCAAGATAAATACCAAGGCAAACCGGCATCTGCGGCTGATTTACGGACGAATTATTTGGGACGGATGTCCCCCGCAGAGGTAAACATGTCCTTGCTCGAAGTGAAAAACTTGCGGATCGAGTACCCCTCCCGCTATGGGGTGCTGGCCGCGGTCAAAGATCTCTCTTTGTGTGTCGAAAAAGGGGAGATCGTCGGTGTGGTAGGCGAATCTGGCGCCGGAAAATCCACCATAGGCAACGCCGTCATCGACCTGCTGAGCCCACCGGGTCGCATCGCCCGTGGTGACATTTATCTCAACGGTGAACTCATCTCCGGCAAGAGCCAGAACGAGATGCGAGCCATCCGTGGTTCCCGCATCGGCTTCATCTTTCAAGATCCCATGACCTCCCTCAACCCCTTGTTCACCGTTGAACAGCAGTTGGTGGAAACCATTCTGGCCAATACCGAGCTCTCTCGCGACGCGGCTTTTGCCAAGGCCCTCGAGCTGATGGGGGCTGTGGGGATCCCGCAGCCCGAGCTGCGCATCAAGCAGTATCCGCACCAGTTCTCAGGCGGCATGCGTCAGCGGGTCGTTATCGCCATCGCCCTGAGTTGCGATCCCGAGCTCATCATTGCCGATGAACCGACCACGGCCCTCGACGTCTCCATTCAGGATCAGATCCTCCAGCTCATCCGCAACCTCTGCAAAGAGCGCCAGGTGGGCTGCATGCTGGTGACCCACGACATGGGCGTGGTTTCCAACGTGACCGACAAGGTGGCTGTCATGTACCGCGGTGATCTGGTGGAGTTCGGTACCACTGAACAGGTACTGGGCCGCCCCAATCACCCTTATACCCGCAGCCTCATCTCGGCTGTGCCCCGCTCGGACGTCAAGCTGGTGCGCTTCCCGCTGGTCTCCTATATCGAGGATGCCAGTGCGCCTGATACCAATATCGATCTCAAGACTCACTGGCTTGGTCAGAGTCAGGATGAACGCACTTACGAAGGGGCCCTGCTGCGGGTGGAGAACGTGGACCTGAGGTTTGTCACCAAGGATTCCATCTTCCCGAGCCGCCGCCAGTACGTGCGGGCCTGCAACAATATCAGCTTCGAGATCTTCGAAGGGGAGACCTTCGGTCTGGTGGGGGAGTCGGGCTCCGGCAAGTCCACCATAGCCCGCGCCATTACAGGCCTCTATCCGCCCGATACCGGCAAGATCTTCTTCGAGGGGATCGATCTCACCGCCCTCAAGAGCGAGCGTGAGCGTCGCCCCCTGCGCCGCCAGATGCAGATGGTATTCCAGAACCCTTACTCCTCGATGAACCCGCGCATGAAGGTGCGTGACATCATCGCCGAGCCCATCCGCTTTCATAAGCTGGCGGGCAGCGATAGCCAGATCGAGGGGATAGTCAACGACCTGCTCGATCACGTCGGACTCGGCCGTGGTGCCGGGGTCAAGTATCCCCACGAGTTCTCCGGCGGTCAGCGTCAGCGCATCTCCATCGCCAGAGCACTGGCGACCCGGCCGCGCTTCCTCATCTGTGACGAGCCCACCTCGGCGCTGGATGTGTCGGTACAGGCCCAGATCCTCAACTTGCTCAAGGATCTGCAGCAGGAGCTTGGGCTCACCATGCTGTTCATCAGCCACGATCTGCCGGTGATCCGCCAGATGTGCGATCGCATCGGTGTGATGCAGCACGGTCATCTGGTGGAAGTGGCCGAGACCGAAAAATTGTTTACCAATGCCGAGCATGAGTACAGCCGCAAGCTGATTTCCCT
The DNA here is from genome assembly GCF_027705025.1 of Aeromonas sp. D3. Lineage (NCBI taxonomy): Bacteria > Pseudomonadati > Pseudomonadota > Gammaproteobacteria > Aeromonadales > Aeromonadaceae > Aeromonas > Aeromonas sp. D3. The sequence goes on from NZ_JAPDBE010000003.1 coordinate 172,561, forward strand.
CATGCCGGAATTCAAGGGAATGTCCCGTGAGGGGCTGGAAATCGCAAGCTAGGAAAGCACCGGCTCGCCGGTTTGTCTGTCAATAAGAAAGCCAAAAGCATGGAGAAAGACATGAAGAAAGGATTATCCAAGATCGCCATGGCGCTGTTCGCCGCCGGCCTCGCCTTTAACGTTTCTGCCGCCGACATCAAGGTCGCCGTAGCCTCTGATCCGACCTCGCTGGATCCCCAGGAGCAGCTCTCCGGTCAGACCCTGGAGATGTCCCACCTGGTGTTCGATCCCCTGATGCGCTGGACTCAGGATCTGCAGTTCGAGCCGCGCCTGGCCGAGAAGTTTGAGCGTATCGACGACAAGACAGTCCGCTTCCATCTGCGCAAGGGTGTCAAGTTCCACTCCGGCAACGACTTCACCGCCGATGACGTGGTGTGGAGCGTCAAGCGTTTGAAAGACTCGGTGGACTTCAAGGCCATCTTCGACCCCATCGCCGACATCAAGAAGGTGGATGATTTCACCGTTGATATCATCACCGACAAGCCCTATCCCCTGGTGCTGCAGACCGTCACTTATATCTTCCCGATGGACTCCAAGTTCTATACCGGCAAGACAGAAGCAGGCAAAGACAAGGCCGAGATCGTCAAGAACGGTGACTCTTATGCATCCACCAATGTCTCGGGTACGGGTCCGTTCAGCGTCAAGTTCCGCGAGCAGGGCGTCAAGCTGGAGTACACCCGCAACGCCAACTACTGGGACAAGAGCTCCAAGGGCAACGTTGACAACCTGACCCTGGTGCCGATCAAGGAAGATGCGACCCGTGTTGCCGCCCTGCTGGGTGGTGACGTGGATGTCATCTACCCGGTTGCCCCGAACGATCTGGAACGCGTCAAGAATGGCAAGGACACCCAGCTGGTGACCCTGTCCGGTACTCGCGCCATCATCATAGAGCTGAACCAGAGCACCAACCCGGCGCTCAAAGACAAGCGCGTGCGTCAGGCGATCAACTACGCCATCAACCAGGTGGGCATCGTCGACAAGATCAACAAGGGCTTTGGTACCCCCGCAGGCCAGCTGAGCCCGAAAGGCTATGCCGGTCACAACGAAGCGCTGGTACCCCAATATGACCTGACCAAGGCCAAGGCGCTGATGAAGGAAGCGGGCTACGAGCAGGGCTTCAAGATGAGCTTCATCTCCCCGGCCGCCCGTTACGTCAACGATGTCAAGATTGCCCAGGCGGTCTCCGCCATGCTGGCCAAGATCAACATCAAGGTGGATCTGAAGACCATGCCGGTGGCGCAATACTGGCCCGAGTTTGACAAGTGCGCCGCAGACATGCAGCTGATCGGCTGGCACTCGGATACCGAAGATACGGCCAACTTCTTCGAGTTCCTGACCTTCACCAAGAATGCCGAAACCGGCATGGGTCAGTACAACTGCGCCGGCTATGCCAACGCAGAAGCTGACAAGATGGTGATGGATGCCAACGCCGAGACAGATCCGGCCAAGCGTGCTGCCATGCTGCAAAAGGTGGAAGCCATGCTGATCGATGATGCTGCCTATGTGCCGCTCCATTGGGAAAATCTGGCGTATGGCGCCAAGAAAAACGCCGACATCAAGCCCATCGTCAACGTAATGAACTTCCCTTACTTCGGCGATCTGGTGGTCGGCAAGTAAGCGAGTCGCAAGGAAGGACTGAGCGGGGGTAGCCTGTGGCAACCCCCGCCATTAACAGAAGCCTGTGCCAAGACACAGGCCACGTAGAAGGACAAGCATGTTTACATTCCTGCTGAAACGGTTCTATCAGGCCGTGATAGTGATGTTCGTCATCAGCCTGGTCGCCTTCTCCATCCAGGACAACCTGGGGGATCCGTTGCGCGAGCTGGTGGGACAATCCGTCTCCGAAGCCCAGCGTCACGAATTGCGCGAGAAGATGGGCCTTAACGATCCTTTCCTCATCAAATACAGCCGCTTCTTGAAAAATGCGGTGCATGGGGATCTGGGTACCTCCTATTTCTTCAAGCGACCGGCCCTCGAGGTGATCCTCGACAAGCTGGTAGCGACCCTTGAGCTGGTGTTTGGCGCCGCCGTGATCATAGTAGTGGTCTCCATTCCGCTTGGGGTCTATTCTGCGATCCGCCCGCGCAGCATCCTGACCAAGATCATCATGGCCGTGAGCAGCATAGGCATCTCCATTCCTGTGTTCCTGACCGCCATCATGTTGATGTACCTCTTCTCCATCCAGCTTGGCTGGCTGCCGGCCTATGGCCGTGGCGAGACCGCCAATGTGCTGGGCTGGGAGTCGGGTTTCTTCACTTGGGACGGTATCCTGCACCTGATACTGCCGGCCGTCTCTCTCTCCTCCATCATGCTGCCGCTGTTTATCCGGCTGGTACGCTCCGAGATGCTGGAGCAGCTCTCCTCCGAGTACGTGAAGTTTGCCCGTGCCAAGGGGTTGGACAACAACAAGGTCTACTACCAGCACGCTCTGAAAAATACCATGCTGCCGGTGATTACCGTCGGTGGCGTGCAGATCGGCACCATGGTGGCCTACACCATTCTGACCGAGAGCGTGTTCCAGTGGCCTGGAACCGGTTTCCTGTTCCTTGAGGCGATCCACAGAGTGGATACGCCGCTCATCACCGCCTACGTCATCTTCGTGGGACTTATCTTCGTGGTGACCAATACCCTGGTCGACCTGCTCTACGGGTTCATCAACCCGACCGTCAACCTGACCGCCAAGGGGTAAGCGCATGAGTAACGCTGTGACTGTGAGCCCAAGCCGTTGGGCTCGATTCAAGAACTCTGATTTTGTCTACTACTTCCTGCGGGACAAGGTAGCCATGTTCAGCTTTGCTGTGTTCGTGGTGTTCGTGTTGGCGGCGTTGCTGGCGCCCTGGCTGGCACCGCACAACGTCTATGACCAGACCAGTTTTGATCTGATGGATGCGGAGCTGCCACCTTCCTGGTTGGATGGTGGCGAAGAGCGCTTCTGGCTCGGCACCGACAATCAGGGGCGCGATATCTGGAGCACCATCCTCTATGGTGCCCGCATCTCGCTCTCCATCGGCCTGTTCGCGGTGGGGTTGCAACTGGTGCTCGGCATCGTCATCGGCCTGATCGCCGGTTACTTCGGTGGTCGCATCGACAGCCTGCTGATGCGCTTTGCCGACGTGCAGCTGTCGTTCTCCACCATGATGGTGGCCATCATCATCTCCGCCATCTTTCAGGCAACCTTTGGCTCCGAGTTTTACTCCAAGTTTGCCATCCTGATGCTGGTGGTGATCATCGGCATTGCCGAGTGGCCCCAGTATGCCCGGACTGTGCGTGCCTCTGTGCTTGCCGAGAAGAAGAAGGAGTATGTGGAAGCGGCCAAGGTGATGGGGTTCCGTGCCCCGCGCATCATGTTCCGTCACATTTTGCCGAACTGCCTGTCGCCCATCCTGGTGATCTCCACCGTTCAGGTGGCCAACGCCATCATGAGCGAAGCGGCTCTCTCCTTCCTCGGATTGGGGATGCCGGTGGATCAGCCTTCGCTGGGCTCGCTCATCAGTGTCGGCTTCAACTACATCTTCTCGGGCTCCTGGTGGATCACCGCCTTCCCCGGCATCTGTCTGGTGGTGCTGGTGCTGGTCATCAACCTGCTGGGTGACTGGCTGCGGGATGTGTTTAACCCCAAGATCTACAAGGGTTGACTCGGGTCAGAAGTGAAAACACAAGAAGGGCGCCATCAGGCGCCCTTCTTTATTGCTTGCGATTGTAGCCAGTGCTTGCGTCAGGCTTGCAGCCAAGCCTCTATGCTGGCTTGAATGCCCGTGCTGTCGAGTCCCAGCAGCGCATAGATCTCCTCCTGGGTGCCTTGCTCCACGAAGCGATCCGGCAGGCCCAGATTGAGCACTGGCTTGCACTGCTTGTTGCGCATCAGCAGCTCGTTCACTGCAGAGCCGGCGCCACCCATGATGGCGTTGTCCTCTATGGTCACGAACTGGTCGTGGCTGGCGGCAAGCGACAGCACCAGCGCTTCATCCATCGGCTTGACGAAGCGCATGTCCACCAGGGTGGCATCCAGCGCCTCGGCGGTAGCCCTGGCCTGCTGCAGCAGGGTGCCGAACGCCAGTATGGCGGTACCTTTGCCCTCGCGAATGACACGACCCTTGCCCAGTTCCAGCGCCTGCATCTCGGTCTGCACCTCGATACCTGTGCCACTGCCACGGGGATAACGCACCGCAGCCGGCTGGTTGCACTGATAGCCGGTATAGAGCATCTGACGACACTCGTTCTCGTCGGACGGGGTCATGACGACCATGTTGGGCACGGTGCGCAGGAAGCTGATGTCGAACGCCCCTTGATGGGTCGGCCCATCGGCGCCTACCAGACCAGCCCTGTCGATGGCAAACAGCACCGGCAATGCCTGCAGCGCCACATCATGGATCACCTGGTCATAGGCCCGTTGCAGGAAGCTCGAATAGATGGCAACCACAGGTTTCTTGTCGGCGATGGCAAGGCCGGCGGCGAAGGTGACCGCATGCTGTTCGGCGATGGCCACATCGAAGTAGCGATCCGGATACTGCTGGCTGAACTTGACCAGCCCCGAGCCCTCGCGCATGGCGGGGGTGATGCCGACCAGCTTCTCGTCTTTCGCCGCCATGTCGCACAGCCACTGGCCGAAGATGGCGGAGAAGCTTGGCTTGCCGCCACTCGCCTTGGGCAATGTGCATTCGTCCGGATCGAACTTGGGCACACCGTGATAACCGATGGGGTCTTTCTCTGCGGGCTCATAGCCCTTGCCCTTCTTGGTCTTGACGTGCAGCAGCTGCGGGCCCTTGAGATTGCGCATGTTGCGCAGGGTCTCGACCAGCGCCTCAATGTCATGGCCGTCGATGGGGCCTATGTAGTTGAAGCCGAACTCCTCAAACAGGGTACCGGGTACTACCATGCCCTTGAGGTGCTCTTCGGCCCGTTTGGCCAGCTCCTTGACCGGCGGCAGCCCCGCCAGCACCTTCTTGCCGCCTTCGCGGATAGTGGTGTAGAGCTTGCCAGACATGATGCGGGCCAGATGGTTGTTCAGCGCTCCCACATTCTCGGAGATGGACATCTCGTTGTCGTTGAGCACCACCAACATGTCCTTGTGGACATCGCCGGCGTGATTGAGCGCCTCGAATGCCATGCCGGCGGTGATGGCGCCGTCACCAATCACTGCCACCACCTTGCGACCCAGGCCCTCGCTCTCGGCGGCAACGGCCATGCCGAGCGCCGCACCGATGGAGGTGCTGGAGTGACCGACCGAGAGCACGTCATACTCGCTCTCGCCGCGCCAGGGGAAGGGGTGCAGGCCGTCTTTCTGACGAATGCTCTGCATCCGGTCGCGACGCCCGGTCAGGATCTTGTGGGGATAGGCCTGATGACCCACGTCCCACACCAGCCGATCAAATGGGGTGTTGTAGACGTAGTGCAGCGCGACCGTCAGCTCGACGGTGCCGAGCCCGGAGGCGAGATGACCACTGGAGCGACTCACCGAACGCAGCAGATATTCACGCAGTTCGTTGCACAGCAGCGGCAGCCGTTCGTAGGGCAGGGATCGCAACTCGACCGGCGTATCCGCGAGGGCCAGGTTGGGGAAATTGCTTATATCAACGCTCATATTGTTACTGTTATCCAGCGTTTAGTGGGTTCGCTCAATGATGTAATCGGCAAACGCTTCCAGAATGTCGGTATTGTAGGGCAAAGATTGCAAGGCTGTTAAGGCTTTACCGTGCAGTTCGCGAGCCAGCTCACGGGCATTGTCGAGTCCGAGCAGGGCCGGATAGGTACTTTTTTCCTGTGCCAGATCAGAGCCTTGTGGCTTGCCCAGTGTCACTGTATCCCCTGTGATGTCGAGGATGTCATCCTGTACCTGGAAAGCGAGCCCTATGGCTGCCGCGTATGTTTGCAGCGCCGCCAGTGTGGTGTCGTCTACGTCGGCCTTGCACAGGGCACCGAGTGCCACGGCGCATTCGATCAGGGCGCCAGTCTTGTGGCGATGCACCTGCTCCAGCTCGGGGAGGCTGATCTGGCGGCCTTCGGCCTGCAGATCCAGTGCCTGTCCGCCACACATGCCAAGGTAGCCGGAGGCGCGGGCCAGGGTGCTCAGCATACGTACCCGGTTGGCCAGAAGCCGGTCGGGCAGGGGATGATCTGCCAGAATGGAGAAGGCCAGGGTCTGCAAGGCATCACCGGCCAGGATGGCGGTGCCTTCATCAAATGCCTTGTGTACTGTCGGTTGACCACGACGCAAATCATCGTTGTCCATGGCGGGCAGATCGTCGTGCAGCAGCGAGTAGGCATGAATGCACTCCACAGCCGCGGCGGGGCCGTCCAGCAGCTCGCGTTTGACGCCCAGCATCTCCCCCACGGCATAGACCAGGAAGGGGCGTACCCGTTTGCCGCCGAGCAGCAGGCCATAGCGCATGGCATCGCGCAGACGCGGGGCCATGGCGGGCAAGGATTCAAGTTGTGCAGACAGACAGTCGTCAATACGTTGCCGATGCAGACGGGAAAAATTGTCCAGCGTCACTCATTCCTCTCCTTGCTCTGGCTGGAAGGGGACGGCTTGCTCAGTGCCATCGGCCTGAGTCAGCAGGATCTGGATCTTCTGTTCGGCCTGTTCCAGCTTCTGCTGCCCAGCCCGTACCAGATGGACACCCTGTTCGAATTGCTTGAGCGCCTCTTCCAGCGGTAAGGAACCTTGTTCCAGTTGATGAACTATGGTTTCCAGCTCTTCCAGAGTGGCATCAAAACTCAGGCGGTCGATTTTCTTACTGGCCATGTTCATCCTCGGGGATTGAAAAAAACGGCTTATCTTAACATCGACGACGCACAGGGGGGAGGCAGAAAAGCGCAGTCGGCTTAAACTCTCGGAAAAGTGGCCGATAATAAGCCATCTTGTGGGTAAGGAAAAATATGGCGGCCCTTGCCGCTTGGCGCGTAATAGCAGAAAATTCAACAAACTATCATAGACATCAGAACCGGTGACAGGAGTAGGGACGTGGATCTAGGCAGTCTGATAGGCATAGTGCTCGGCTTCGGGGTGGTGGGTTATGCCATGGTGCTGGGCGGTGGCGTCGGCATGTTTGTGGATGTTCCCTCCATTCTGATCACTTTTATGGGCTCAATTTTTGTCGGCATGATGAAGTTCAACATCGGCCAGTTTTTTTTGGCATTCAAGGTCGCTGGCAAGGCCTTTATGTACAAGGGAGACAAGCTCGATGACCTGATCCTCAAGTCCGTCGAGCTGGCCGATGCGGCTCGCAAAGGGGGCTTTCTTGCACTGGAAGCGGCCGAGATCCCCAATACCTTCATGAAAAAGGGGATCGACATGCTGGTCGATGGTCATGATGCGGACGTGGTGCGCTCAGTGATGGAAAAAGACATAGACCTCACCGAGGAGCGGCACACCAATGCCATCAAGGTCTTTCGGGCGCTGGGGGACTTGGGCCCCGCCATGGGCATGATAGGTACCCTGGTGGGGCTTGTTGCCATGCTCTCCAACATGAGTGATCCCAAATCTATCGGGCCTGCCATGGCGGTTGCCTTGTTGACCACCCTTTATGGGGCCATCCTTGCCAACATGTTTGCCATTCCCATCGCGGACAAGCTTGATTTGCGCAATTCGGAAGAACGGCTCAGTCGCTCGCTTATCCTTGATGCCATCATGGGGATCCAGGATGGTCAGAACCCCAGGGTGATAGAGTCCCTGCTCAAGAATTATCTGCATCAATCCAAGCGTGAGCAGGCAACGGAGTAATCTTCGCCATGGCAAAATGCAAGTGTCCGCCTCCCGGTCTTCCCGCATACATGGGGACCTTCGCCGATCTCATGTCATTGCTGATGTGTTTCTTCGTGTTATTGCTCTCTTTTGCCGAGATGGATGTACTCAAGTTCAAGCAGATCGCCGGCTCTATGAGAAATGCTTTTGGTGTGCAGAGCATTCTGGAAGTGAAGGACATTCCCAAGGGAACGTCCGTCATCGCCCAGGAGTTCAGGCCGGGTCGCCCCGAGCCGACCCCTATCGATACCATCATGCAGCAGACCATCGACATGACCCAGACAGAGCTTGATTTTCAGCCAGGCGACGCCGATCAGGCGGGTGGGCATGACAAGACTGATGGGCAGTTGAGTGGTGGCGATACCCAGCAAGAGGCGCAAAAGCAGCAGGAAGCACAGAAGCAGCAAGAGCAGTCAAATGCACTGGCCAAGGCGCTGGCCGAGCAGATGAAAGCCCAGATTCAAGATGGCGCCATCGAGGTGGAAGCCCTGGGTCAGCAGATTATCATCCGGATCCGTGAGAAAGCCGCCTTCCCGGCTGGTTCGGCTTTCTTGCAACCCCAGTTCTGGCCGGTTATTCGCAAAGTCGCCAGCTTGTTGAAAGATGTGCCAGGTGAGATAACCGTGTCGGGTCATACCGACAATATAGCGACCGAAAATGAGCTGTTTCAATCGAACTGGGATCTCTCATCCCAGCGTGCGGTGGCGGTGGCTCACCAGATGATCAAGGTGCCTGGCTTTGACGGTAAACGCTTGGTGGTGCAAGGCATGGCCGACTCCCAGCCCCTGGTGCCCAACACCAATCCGGACAATCGGCGTATGAACCGGCGAGTGGAGATCTCAATCATGCAGGGCAAACCGACAGTGTCGGCCCCGATTGGCGTCTCTGAGCCGAAGCAGAATTGAGTGCAAAGCGCGATCCCGCTCGCAGGGACTGACATGGATTTTGTGCTGGCTTCATATTAAGATGCCCCATCCGAACCGATAGCTGCGGCTCTCTTTGATTGCCGCAGCTTCTCTTTTTCAAGCAACCCAGGTTTCGACTATGAATCATACTCCGATGACTGTTCGCGGCGCGGAAAAGCTGCGTGAAGAACTCGACTATCTGAAGAGCGAGCTTCGTCCGCAGATAATCGAAGCGATTGCAGATGCCCGTGAACATGGCGATCTGAAAGAAAACGCCGAATACCATGCCGCCCGTGAGCAGCAAGGTTTTTGTGAAGGTCGCATTCAGGAAATTGAGAGCAAGCTCTCCAATGCCCAGGTGATTGATGTCACCAAGATTGCCAACAATGGTCGTGTCATCTTCGGTGCAACCGTGACTCTGCTCAAGAGCGAGACGGAAGAAGAAGTGGTCTACCGTATCGTGGGTGACGACGAATCGGACATCAAACAGAACATGATCTCCGTGAACTCGCCCATTGCCCGAGCCTTGATCGGCAAGGAAGTGGACGATGTCGTCATCGTCAAGACGCCGGCTGGCGATGTGGAATACGAGATCCTGGCCGTCGCCTACCTCTGATATGAGGTGATGCCTGAAACAGGGGAGCACGGCTCCCCTGTTTGTATTTAGCGGGGTTGGTAAGCTTGGGTGAACGCATCCTGATGGCGCTGGAACATCCAGCTTCGCAGTCGTTCCAGGTCCGGCTTGGCCATCTGGAAGTGGAGTGCCCAGCCCTGTACGCCATTGCGCTGATTAATATGCCTGATCAGCTCGGCGCAGAGGGGCCAGTTCATGAATGAGCAGGTTACCGCTGAGAGTGGCGCCGACGGTCAGTCTGGTCGGCAAGCCTTCCACGACAAGCCCATCCAGCGACAGGCTGTGTACCAGATACTCGGTTTCGGCCACCTTGAAGCGGGCTTTTTCATCCAGGCGCCAGGCGCGCAGATGGGGGTAACCCAGCTCCTTGATGACGGGAGCGGCGATGCGTGGTTCGACAAAGCCATCGTCTCCCTGAGTGAAGCGCAGCGGAAAGCGGAGTTGATGCCCGGCAAAGCGGGCTTCGAGTACCAGCTGATCTGCGCGTTGCAACAGCCCGAGCAAGGGTGTGGCGAGATAACCGCTCAGGGATTGTCCGGCGGCCATCTCCTGATCGCTCCCCAAGTCCCGTAGCATGGCCAGTTCATCTTCGGTGAGAATCTGATGGTGATCCATAGCGGGTATCCAGGAGTATTCATCGCAGGTTAAGGGCCTGGCGACTACTTTGGCAAGCGACTTGGGAAGAAGGGAAATGAAGGAAAGAGCGAGGCTCTTTCCTGTTACTTGCGGGGCAGCTGGATTTTCGGCTCGTTGGCCTGACGGTAGATGGTCAGCACGTGGCCGATGCTCTGTACCTTGACCGCGCCGGTTTCACGGACAATTGCATCCATAACCAGTTGTTTCATCTCACGATCTTCAGACGCAACCTTAACCTTGATCAGCTCGTGGTGGTTCAGCGCCAGATCGATCTCGGCCAGTACACCTTCGGTCAGACCATGTTGACCCAAGAGGACAACGGGCTTCAGACTGTGGGCAAGGCCCTTGAGGTACTGTTTCTGTTTATTGTTGAGAATCATGGCAATTTCTTCATAAGTCAGGGTTGAAAGGGGCGTATTCTACCCCCACTTAGCCCTTAATACTAATAACCCTTGTGGTTTTTTAAAGTCGATAATCATGACCCAGAAAAAACGTTCCCCCAGCTCAACCCGCTGGTTAAAAGAACATTTCGACGATCAATACGTCAAAAAAGCCCAGAAATTGGGGCTGCGTTCCCGCGCTGTTTTCAAAATTGATGAAATCCAGGGCAAGGACAAATTGCTTCGCACCGGCATGACGGTCGTGGATCTGGGGGCCGCCCCGGGTGGCTGGTCCCAGTTCGCCGTTGAGCAGGTGGGTGACAATGGGCGAGTCATCGCCTGTGATATTTTGCCGATGGATCCCATTGCCGGTGTCGATTTCCTGCAAGGGGACTTTCGGGAGGAGACTGTACTCGGCGCCTTGCTGGACCGTGTTGGTCCGGACAAGGTGGACGTGGTCATGTCTGATATGGCGCCCAATATGAGTGGCACCCAACAGGTGGATCAGGCCCGCGCCATGTACCTGATCGAGCTCGCGCTCGACATGTGCAATCAAGTGTTACGCACTAATGGCAGCTTCGTGGTGAAGGTATTCCAGGGAGAGGGGTTTGATGCCTATCTCAATGAAATTCGTAAGCTTTTCTCTGCTGTCAAGATTCGTAAACCAGACTCGTCTCGTGCTCGTTCACGAGAAGTCTACATTGTGGCTACCGGTTTTAAACTGTAGTACCCTAACCTTCATCGTTAACTGTCAGTCTGCGAGGTCATTGATTTGAGTGACATGGCGAAAAACCTAATCCTGTGGCTGGTCATCGCCGTCGTGTTGATGTCGGTGTTCAATAGCTTCAGCCCCAGCGATACCACCAGTCGCCAGCTGGACTATTCCAGCTTCGTTAAAGAAGTGACCCAAGAGCAGATCCGTGAAGTGCGGATGGATGGCAAGGTCATTAATGGCGTCAAGCGCACTGGTGAACGCTTCACCACCATCATACCGGCGCCGGATCCCCAGCTGCTCAACGACATGCTCAATCACAATGTCAAAGTGATGGGTGAGAAGCCGGAAGAGCCGTCTTTGCTGACCTCTATCTTCATCTCCTGGTTCCCGATGCTGCTGCTGATCGGTGTCTGGGTCTTCTTCATGCGTCAGATGCAGGGCGGCGGTGGCAAGGGTGCCATGTCGTTTGGCAAGAGCAAGGCTCGCCTGATGAGCGAAGATCAGATCAAGACCACTTTTGCTGACGTCGCAGGCTGCGATGAAGCCAAAGATGAGGTGAAAGAGCTGGTCGACTATCTGCGCGACCCGAGCAAGTTCCAGAAACTGGGTGGCAAGATCCCGACCGGCGTACTGCTGGTAGGTCCTCCCGGTACCGGTAAGACCCTGCTGGCCAAGGCCATTGCGGGCGAGGCCAAGGTGCCTTTCTTCACCATCTCGGGTTCTGATTTCGTCGAAATGTTTGTGGGTGTCGGTGCCTCCCGGGTACGTGACATGTTCGAACAGGCCAAGAAGTCGTCCCCCTGCATCATCTTCATCGATGAAATCGATGCGGTCGGTCGCCAGCGTGGCGCCGGTCTTGGCGGTGGTCACGATGAGCGCGAGCAAACCCTGAACCAGATGCTGGTCGAGATGGATGGTTTTGAAGGCAATGAAGGCGTCATCGTCATCGCTGCCACCAACCGTCCTGACGTACTGGATCCGGCCTTGCTGCGTCCGGGTCGTTTCGACCGTCAGGTTGTGGTTGGTCTGCCGGATGTGCGCGGTCGCGAGCAGATCCTGAAAGTGCACATGCGCAAGGTGCCATTGGCAGATGATGTCAATGCAGCCGTAATTGCACGTGGTACTCCGGGTTTCTCTGGTGCTGATCTCGCCAACCTGGTCAACGAAGCTGCGCTCTTCTCTGCCCGTGAGAGCCGCCGTGTGGTTTCCATGGCCGAGTTCGAGAAGGCGAAGGACAAGATCATGATGGGTGCGGAACGCCGTTCCATGGTGATGAAGGAGTCCGAGAAGGAGATGACGGCTTACCATGAGGCGGGTCACGCCATCATAGGTCGTCTGGTGCCGGATCATGACCCTGTCTACAAGGTTTCCATCATACCGCGCGGTCGTGCGCTGGGTGTGACCATGTACCTGCCCGAGCAGGATCGCTGGAGCCACTCCAAGCAGCACCTGGAGTCCATGATCTCCAGCCTGTACGGTGGTCGTCTGGCGGAAGAGCTGATCTACGGTGCCGAGAAGGTATCGACCGGTGCGTCCAACGACATCGAGCGTGCGACCGACATCGCCCGCAAGATGGTGACCCAGTGGGGCATGTCCGAGCGTCTCGGTCCCATGCTCTATGCAGAAGAAGACGGCGAAGTGTTCCTCGGTCGCAGCATGGCCAAGGCCAAGCACATGTCCGACGACACCGCGCGAGTCATCGATGCAGAGGTCAAGCAGGTTATCGATCGCAACTACGCCCGCTCCAAGCAGATCCTGCTGGACAACATGGACGTACTGCACACCATGAAAGATGCGCTGATGAAGTACGAAACCATCGACGCCAAGCAGATCGACGATCTGATGGCCCGTCGCGAGGTGCGTGCTCCCAGCAACTGGCATGATGAGCACAGCGATACCCCGTCAGGTGGTGCCACTGTCGCAGAGGATGCGAAACCGGCTGTGACTGAGGTCGAGCAGGTGGCTGATGTCGATATCGACAAGGCCAATGATCTCCCGGCCAAATAAACTGTAATGATGCAAACCCCGGGCTGGTCCCGGGGTTTTTCTTTATGCAAACGGAAGTGAAGATGCAGCTAATCAGCAAAGGGCTCAGCCTCTCCCTCGAACGCCCCCATGTCATGGGGATCCTCAATGTCACCCCAGACTCCTTCTCCGATGGCGGTCATTTCAATCAGATTGAACGGGCGATGGTCCATGCGCGTCAGATGGTCTCTGACGGGGCAACACTTATCGATATTGGTGGCGAGTCGACCCGTCCTGGCGCCCCTGACGTGAGCGAACAAGAAGAGCTGGACAGGGTGATCCCCGTGGTCGAACGGCTGGTCGCCGAGCTGGATGTGATGATATCCCTCGATACCTCCAAGGCTGCCGTGATGCGCGAAGGTTGCAAGGCGGGAGCCCATCTCATCAATGATGTCAGGGCGCTGCTTGAACCCGGCGCCCTGGCGGTTGCCGCAGAAGCTGACGTACCAGTGTGTCTGATGCACATGCAAGGCCAACCGAGAACCATGCAGGCCGAACCCCATTATGATGACCTGCTGGGGGAGGTGAGGGCTTTCTTCGATGAGCGTATTGCCGCCTGTCTGGCCGCCGGGATACGGCGCCAGCAGTTGTTGCTGGACCCGGGCTACGGCTTTGGCAAGACGCTGGCACACAACTATCACCTACTGGCACAGCAGAGCAAGTTGCTCGATTACCAGCTTCCGCTCTTGGTCGGCATGTCGCGAAAGTCTATGATAGGCAACCTGCTTGGCCGACCGGTTGATGATCGGTTGGCTGGCAGCCTGGCTTGCGCGCTGATTGGGATGCAACATGGTGCCCGGATCATCCGGGTGCACGATGTGCGAGAGACCATGGATGCCCTGCGCGCCGGCTGGATGGTAATGACGGGACAAGATTTCATATCCAAATAAAAAAACGAGAACAGATAATGGCAAGAAAGTATTTCGGCACCGATGGTGTCCGCGGCAAGGTTGGCGAATTCCCGATCACCCCTGATTTCGTGATGAAGCTGGGTTGGGCAGCAGGCAAGGTGCTCTCCAAGAAGGGCACCAAGAAGGTGCTGATCGGCAAAGATACGCGCATCTCTGGCTACATGCTGGAATCCGCGCTGGAAGCCGGCCTCTCCGCTGCCGGCCTCAAGGCTATTCTGATGGGCCCCATGCCCACCCCGGCCGTTGCCTACCTGACCCGCACCTTCCGTGCCGAGGCCGGTATCGTTATCAGCGCCTCACACAATCCCTTCTATGACAACGGCATCAAGTTCTTCTCCGCTGACGGTACCAAGTTGCCGGATGATGTGGAAATGGCTATCGAGGCCGAGCTGGATCACGAGATCAAGTGTGTCGAGTCAGCCGATTTGGGCAAAGCCGTGCGTATCGAGGATGCTGCTGGCCGCTATATCGAGTTTTGCAAGAGCACCTTCCCCTCCAATCTGAGTCTGGAAGGGTTGAAAATGGTGGTCGACTGCGGCAATGGCGCAACCTATCACATAGCCCCCTCCGTCTTCCGCGAGCTGGGCGCCGAGGTGATTGCCATCGGCTGCAGCCCGGATGGTCTCAACATCAACGACGGTGTCGGTTCTACCGCTCCCGACGCGCTGGCGGCCAAGGTGCTGGAGTGCAAGGCAGACCTGGGCGTGGCATTCGATGGTGACGGCGATCGTCTGGTCATGGTTGATCACACCGGTTACATCATCGACGGCGACGAGATCCTTTACATCATTGCCCGCGATGCCCTGCGCAACGGTCGCCTCAAAGGCGGTGTGGTCGGTACTCTGATGGCCAACATGGGCCTGGAGCTGGCGTTGCAGACCCTGGGGATCCCGTTTGCCCGGGCCAAAGTGGGTGACCGCTACGTGCTGGAGATGATGAATGAGAAGGGCTGGCGTATCGGGGGTGAAAACTCAGGTCACATCATCTGCCTGGATCAGACCACGACAGGGGATGGCATAGTCGCCGCCCTGCAGGTGCTGATGGCCATCTGCACCGCCGAGATGCCGCTGGCCAAGCTGCGCTCCGGCATGAGCAAGTTCCCGCAGGTGCTGGTGAACGTCCGTTTCGCCGAGGGCAAGGATCCGCTGGCGGCTGACGCCGTCAACCAGGAAGTCGCCAAGGTGGAACAGGAGCTGGCCGGCCGTGGTCGCGTATTGCTGCGTAAATCCGGCACCGAACCCCTGATCCGGGTCATGGTGGAAGGTGAACATGAGCAACAGGTGCGCGACATGGCCCAGCGCATTGCACAACAGGTTGAATCGGCGTTTTAATGAACAAAAAGGGCGGCTTTTTAGCCGCCCTGGTTGTATCTTGTTCAAACGATTCGAAAATTTAAAAATAGCACTTGTCAGCTGACAATCCTCTGGATATTATCAGCCCCGCTTTCGCAAGGGAGTTGCCGATGGGACATCGCAAGCCGTTTGTAGCAGCCAACTGGAAGTTACACGGCAGTAGGTCGCAGTTAGAGCAGTTTACTGGCCAATGCCTGAAAGGTATTGATGAGCAAGTAGATGTGGTCTTGTGTCCATCCCATGTGCATCTCGACTTCACCGCCGCACTGCTCAACGAGCAAAAGGTAATGAAGTTGGGGGCTCAGAATGTGAGTCAGCACCGACAAGGCGCTTATACGGGTGAAGTCTCGTGTGAGATGCTGGTTGAGGCAGGGTGTCGTTACGTACTGGTAGGGCACTCCGAGCGCAGGCGTCTCTTTGGTGAGACCAGCTTTATCGTCGCAGAGAAGTTTGCGGCAGCCAGAGCGGCAGGCTTGATCCCCATCCTCTGTTTGGGTGAGTCAGGTGCAGCGAGGCAAGCGAGAAGAGCCTTCGAGGTGATCGCTGAAGAGCTGGATATCGTCATAGAGAATAATGGCGCGATGGCTTTCGATAATGCTATCATCGCCTACGAGCCGATTTGGGCTGTAGGTACAGGTAAATGCGCCACACCCGAGCAGGCACAAGAGGTTCATTCCTTTATACGCGGTCGCTTGGCGGAGGATACTCCGGTAATAGGTGAGAAAGTTAGAATCATCTATGGTGGGAGCGTGACACCGACCAATGCGAGAGATTTGTTTGCCCAGCCCGACGTTGACGGCGGCCTGATTGGTGGAGCAAGCCTCGATGACAAGACGTTTTTAGGAATTGTTGAAGCGGCAAAGGGTGCAAGTTAAATGTACGAAATTCTTTTAGTCGTTTATCTGCTGGTTTCACTGGCTCTGATTGGTCTGGTGATGATTCAGCAAGGTAAAGGGGCTGACATGGGCGCCTCCTTCGGCGCAGGGGCATCGAATACCGTATTCGGCTCCGGTGGTTCAGGCAGTTTCCTGACCCGAACAACAGCAGTTTTGGCTACTCTGTTCTTTCTGATTAGTTTGGTGCTTGGCTCTATGTCCAGCCACAAGGTAAAACAGGGTAGTGAATGGGAAAATCTGCAACAAACCGAACAGGTTGAGCAGACCAAAGCGCCAGTAAACAAAGATACTGACGTTCCCCAATAAGTGAGTTTTGCCGTGGTGGTGGAATTGGTAGACACGCTATCTTGAGGGGGTAGTGCTCTAGGGTGTGCGGGTTCGAGTCCCGCCCACGGCACCAATTAAGCAGTGAACTCGGGTAACCGGGTGTATTATAGTCACTCAGTCTTGTATGAAGAGAATGAACTGGCTATAATCTCGCACGATTTCGGACGCGGGGTGGAGCAGCATGGTAGCTCGTCGGGCTCATAACCCGAAGGTCGTCGGTTCAAATCCGGCCCCCGCAACCAAATTTCACGCATTTCCTACGCTCAGGAAGGCGGTCGCTGCGAGGCGACAATCAGGGTAAAGCGCCAAGCCCCGATTTGACATCGGGGCTTTTTGTTATGTGCGATTTACTCTGAATCGATATCTATCTGGGCTTTATGCCCTTTTTTTGTTTTTCGGAGGGTGACTTTGGCTACGTTGGAACAACGTTTGACCGATCTGCTCGAGGCTCCGGTCGTTGCCTTGGGTTTTGAACTTTGGGGTATTGAGTTTATCCGCGCGGGTAACCACTCCACTTTGCGTGTCTTTATCGACGGCGAGAATGGTGTGACTGTCGAAAACTGTGCTGAAGTCAGCCACCAGGTTGGCGCCATCATGGATGTCGAAGATCCCATCACAGAAGAATACTTCCTGGAAGTATCCTCCCCTGGTCTGGATCGTCCGCTGTTCAAGGTTGCCCAGTTCGAAAAATACGTTGGCCAAGAGGCGGCAGTGCAGCTGCGGATGGCAACAAATAACCGCCGCAAGTTCAAAGGCGTAATCAAAGCTGTGCAAGGCGACATGATCACCCTGACAGTAGATGGTAAGGACGACGTGTTGGCTTTCACCAATATCCAAAAAGCGAACATAGTGCCGAACTTTGGTTAACGAGGCTATCGGATATGAATAAAGAGATTTTGCTGGTCGTTGACGCTGTATCCAACGAGAAGGCGGTACCCCGCGAGAAGATTTTCCAGGCTCTGGAGACTGCGCTGGCGACTGCGACCAAGAAAAAATATGAAGGCGAGATTGAAGTTCGGGTTGAAATCGATCGCAAGACCGGTGACTACGAAACCTATCGTCGCTGGGTTGTTGTGGCCGACCAGGCTGCAATGGAGAACCCGTACGGTGAAATCACCCTCGAAGCCGCTCAGATCGAGCAGCCCGAGATCCAGCTCGGTGACTATGTAGAAGATCAGATTGATTCTGTTACCTTCGACCGTATCACCACCCAGACCGCCAAGCAGGTTATCGTGCAGAAAGTGCGCGAAGCCGAGCGTTCCCAAGTTGTTGACCAGTTCAAGGACAAGGAAGGCACCATCATCAGCGGTGTGGTCAAGAAGAGCAATCGTGACAACGTGATCCTGGATCTGGGCAGCAATGCCGAGGCCGTGATCTTCCGTGACGACATGCTGCCGCGCGAGACCTTCCGTCCGGGCGACCGTATTCGTGGTCTGCTCTACGCCGTGCGTCCAGAAGCCCGTGGTTCCCAGCTGTTCGTCAGCCGCTCCAGCCCGGATTTCCTGAAAGAGCTGTTCCGCATCGAAGTACCGGAAATCGGTGAAGAGATGATCGAAATCATGGGCGCCGCCCGTGACCCGGGCTCCCGCGCCAAGATCTCCGTCAAGACCAACGATCGTCGTATCGACCCGATCGGTGCCTGTATCGGCATGCGTGGTGCTCGTGTGCAAGCCGTCTCTGCCGAGCTGAGCGGTGAGCGTGCCGACATAGTGTTGTACGATGACAACCCCGCACAATACGTGATCAATGCCATGGCGCCGGCCGATGTGGCCTCCATCATAGTGGATGAAGACAACCACACCATGGATATCGCCGTGGAAGCCGCCAACCTGGCCCAGGCCATCGGCCGCAACGGTCAGAACGTGCGCCTGGCTTCCCAGCTGACCGGTTGGGAGCTGAACGTCATGACCGTCGAGGACATGCGCTCCAAGCACCAGGCCGAGAACGATCGCATCCTGACCCTGTTCACCAGCGCCCTGGACATCGACGACGATTTCGCCGGTCTGCTGATGGAAGAAGGCTTCTCGACTCTGGAAGAGATCGCCTTCGTACCCGTCAATGAGCTGCAGGCCATCGACGGTCTGGACGAAGACATGGTGGAAGAGCTGCGCAAGCGTGCCAAGGATGTCCTGACCACCAAGGCCCTGGCCAAAGAAGAATCCTTGGACGGCGTAGAGCCTTCCGAAGACCTGCTCAATCTGGCTGGCCTCGGTCGCGACATGGCATATGCCCTGGCCGCGCGTGGTGTCGGCACCCTGGAAGATTTGGCAGAGCAAGGTATCGACGACCTTGCCGACATTGAAGAGCTGACCGCTGAGAAAGCCGGTGAGCTGATTATGGCTGCTCGCAATATCTGTTGGTTCGGAGAAGAGCAGTCTGAATAAGATCAAACGGAGGAAAATGAATGGCAGAAGTATCAGTCAAACAACTTGCCACTGACATCGACACGCCGGTTGATCGTCTTCTCCAGCAGTTTGTCGATGCCGGTATCAGCAAGAGCAAGGCCGACGACCTCGTCAGCGAGTCTGAAAAACAGACTCTGCTGGCCCACTTGAAAAAACAGCATGGAGGTGACGAGATCACCGCACCAGCCCGCATGACTTTGCAGCGCAAGACCAAGAGCACCATCAGTGTTCAGGGGACTGGCGGCAAGAACAAGGAAGTGCAGGTTGAAGTGCGCAAGACTCGCACCTATGTAAAACGCTCGGCGCTGGAAGATGAACAGCGCCAGGCGGAAGCCGAGGAAACAGCGCGTTTGGAAGCAGAAGAAAAAGCTCGTAGCGAGGCCGAGAACAAGGTTCGTCTCGATGCTGAAGAGAAGGCTCGCCGTGAGGCTGAGCAGGCTCGTCGTGAAGCTGAGGAAAAGGCGCGGATCGAGGCACAATCAAAGGCTCGACAGGCTCCACAGCCCGCCAAAGCAGCCAGTAGCACAGCTCAGCAAGAGGCAGAAAAGATGGCCAAGCGCGAAGCAGAAGAACTGAAGCGCCAACAGGAACAAACAGCTTTGCAAAAAGCAGAAGAACTCGCCGCCAAGAAAGCCGAAGAGGCTCGTCTCATGGCGGAACAGAACGGCCCTCGCTGGGCTGAAGAAGAAGCTGCTCGCGCCAAAGAGAGCAGTGACTATCATCTGACCACCAACAAGCATGCGCAAGCCGCAGAAGACGAGTTGGACCGGAAGGAAGAGACCAGTCGTCGCACGGCTGCTGCAGCGGTCAAGGCCCCGAAAAAGGCCGGTCGTCGTGAAGACGATCGCGACTCCCGCAACCCGCGTGCCCGCAAAGGCAAGCGCGGCAAGATGGCCATGCCCAACGCCATGAAGCACGGCTTCAACAAGCCCGCAGCTGTGGTTAACCGTGACGTTGTCATCGGCGAAACCATCACTGTAGCCGAACTGGCCAACAAGATGGCCGTCAAGGGTGTTGAAGTCATCAAGGCTATGATGAAGATGGGCGCCATGGCCACCATCAACCAGGTGATCGATCAGGAGACTGCCCAGCTGGTCGCCGAAGAGATGGGTCACAAGGTGGTGTTGCGCCGTGAGAACGAACTGGAAGAGGCGGTACTGTCCGATCGTGACGAGACCTCCGAAGCCAAGTCCCGTGCCCCTGTCGTGACCATCATGGGCCACGTCGACCACGGCAAGACCTCGCTGCTCGACTACATCCGTAAAGCCAAGGTTGCTGCTGGCGAAGCCGGTGGTATTACCCAGCACATCGGTGCTTACCACGTCGAAACCGACAGTGGCATGATCACCTTCCTGGATACTCCGGGTCACGCTGCGTTTACCTCCATGCGTGCTCGTGGTGCCAAGTCGACCGATATCGTCGTTCTGGTTGTTGCTGCCGATGACGGCGTCATGCCGCAGACCATCGAAGCCATCCAGCACGCCAAGGCGGCTGAAGTACCCATCGTGGTTGCGGTCAACAAGATCGACAAGCCTGAAGCGGATCCGGATCGCGTCAAGACCGAGCTGGCCCGTTACAACGTCATGTCAGAAGACTGGGGTGGCGATAGCCAGTTCGTCCATGTTTCTGCCAAGTCAGGCGAAGGTATCGACGACCTGCTGGAAGCCATCCTGATCCAGTCCGAAGTACTGGAACTGAAAGCGGTAGTCGATGGCATGGCCAGCGGCGTCGTGATCGAGTCCTTCCTGGACAAGGGGCGTGGTCCGGTTGCCACAGTGCTGGTACAAGAAGGTACTCTGCGCCAGGGCGACATCGTACTGTGTGGTCTGGAATACGGTCGTATTCGTGCCATGCGTGACGAACTGGGTCGCGAGATCAAGGAAGCGGGTCCGTCCCTGCCGGTGGAAATCCTGGGTCTGTCCGGGGTGCCGTCTGCCGGTGACGAAGCCACTGTTGTACGTGACGAGAAGAAAGCCCGTGAAGTGGCGCTCTATCGTCAGGGCAAGTTCCGCGACGTCAAGCTGGCTCGCCAGCAGAAGGCCAAGCTGGAAAACATGTTCGCCAACATGACAGAGGGCGAAGTGTCCGAAGTGAACGTGGTGATCAAGGCCGACGTACAGGGTTCGGTGCAAGCAATTTGCGATGCGCTGGTCCAGCTCTCTACCGACGAAGTCAAGGTCAAGATCGTGGGTTCAGGTGTCGGTGGCATCACCGAAACCGACGCCACTCTGGCTGCGGCTTCCAGCGCCATCCTGGTGGGCTTCAACGTCCGTGCCGACGCTTCTGCGCGCAAGGTCATCGAATCCGAGAGCCTGGATCTGCGTTATTACTCCGTCATCTATGATTTGATCGACGAAGTGAAGCAGGCCATGAGCGGCAAGCTGGCTCCTGAGTATCGTCAGGAAATCATCGGTCTGGCTGAAGTGCGTAGCGTCTTCAAGTCACCGAAGTTCGGCGCCGTTGCCGGCTGTATGGTTACCGAAGGTGTGGTCAAGCGTTCCAACCGTATCCGTGTTCTGCGTGACAACGTGGTTATCTATGAAGGCGAGCTGGAATCCCTGCGTCGCTTCAAGGATGACGTCAACGAGGTCCGCAACGGTTACGAGTGTGGTATCGCGGTCAAGAACTACAACGACGTACGCGAAGGCGACCAGATCGAAGTTTACGAGACCATTGAAATTCAACGGACTCTGTAAGCCGACAGTTAGACAAAATAGGGGGCTGCGGCCCCCTTTTATCGCAGGATAGAATATGGCCAGAGAATTCAGCCGGACCAACAGGGTCGGCCAGCAGATCCAGCGCGAAATCGCGCTGATCTTGCAGCGTGAGGTCAAGGACCCGCGCATCGGCATGGTAACCGTCTCGGACGTGGAAGTGTCCAAGGACCTCAACTATGCCAAGGTTTATGTCACCTTCTTGCAGCTGGATATCGATGCCGAGCGCATCGCGGAAGGGCTCAAGGGCCTGACCGAAGCGGCCGGCTACATCCGCAGCCTGCTCGGCAGCGCCATGCGCCTGCGGGTGGTGCCCGAGCTGCGCTTCTACTACGACCAGACCCTGGTCGAGGGGATGCGCATCTCCAACCTGGTGTCCAACACAGTGCGTGACGACAAGCGTCGCATGGCCGAAGCCGGCCGTGAGGAAGACGAAGCCGCACCGGGTGATACAACTGAGGATAAAGCCTGAGATGTCTCGTAGACGCCGTTTCAAGGGTCGTGACGTACACGGCATCCTGCTGCTGGACAAGCCGACCGGTCTGACCTCCAACGATGTGTTGCAGAAGGTCAAGCGTATCTACAACGCCGCCAAGGCCGGTCACACCGGCGCTCTGGATCCGCTGGCGACCGGCATGCTGCCGATCTGCCTCGGCGAGGCCACCAAGTTCTCCCAGTATCTGCTGGAAGCGGACAAGCGCTATGAGGTGACCGCCAAGCTGGGCGAGCGCACCAACACCAGCGACTCCGACGGCGAGGTGGTTTCCACCCGTCCGGTGAACGTGGCCCTGGGTACCCTGATCGAGTCACTGGACCAGTTCCGCGGCCCCATCATGCAGGTGCCGTCCATGTACTCGGCACTCAAGCACAACGGTCGCCCGCTCTATGAATATGCCCGTGAAGGCATAGAGATCGAGCGGGAAGCACGCCCCATCACTGTGTTCGAGCTCAAGCTCATCAGCTTTGAAGGGGATGAGGTCAAGCTGGAAGTGCACTGCAGCAAAGGCACCTACATTCGCTCCCTGGTGGACGACCTGGGTGAAGTGCTGGGCTGTGGCGCACACGTTACCCAGCTGCGCCGTACCCAGGTGGCCACGTATCCCTATGAGCGGATGCTGACCCTGGAACAGCTCGAGTGCATCTTCGAACAGGCCAAGGCCGAGAGTATCCCGCCACGGGAGCAGCTCGACCCCTTGTTGCTGCCGATGGATACCGCCGTGGCCGCACTGCCCGAGGTGAACATGCTGGCGGCAGTCGCCGCCTATGTGAACCAGGGTCAAGCCGTGCAGGTAGCTGGCGCGCCGCAAAGCGGCCAGGTTCGCATGACGGTGGGCCCTGAGCGTGAGTTCATCGGTGTGGGCGAGATCGACGATGAAGGGCGGGTTGCCCCCAAGCGTCTGGTTCGCTACCACGATGAACACGACGAGGAGTGATCCTTAGGCGGTATCAGGGCGTCTTTCCCGCTGCGCCTCTTTCTCGTTGCGAAAAGTGACGGGGACGATTATGATACCGCCCTCATTTCACGGCTGAATTAGAGATTGGCTGTGAACCTTTAAACACTCTATTGGAGTATTACCATGTCTCTAAATGCTGAGATCAAAGCTTCCATCGTTGCTGACAACGCTCGTTGCGCCAACGACACTGGCTCCCCCGAAGTGCAGGTTGCCCTGCTGACTGCCCAGATCAACCATCTGCAAGGTCACTTCAAAGAGCACGCTAAAGATCACCACGGTCGTCGTGGTCTGCTGCGCATGGTTTCCCAGCGTCGCAAGCTGCTGGACTACCTGAAGCGTAAAGATGTTCAGCGTTATGCTGCTCTGATCGCCAAGCTGGGTCTGCGTCGTTAATCGACCATCAGATTTCGCGAAAAAGGGGAACCTCAGGGTTCCCCTTTTTTATTGTCCGTCAGGCTGTTGCCATCCTCACAGAATGTGTGTCACTGCTTACCTTTTGGTTCGAATCAAGTATACTTGCACGCGAATTTAAAGAGCCAAATTGTAAAAAGGAAATTCACGTGAATCCTATTGTAAAGTCATTCCAGTACGGTCAACACACCGTCACTCTGGAAACCGGTGTGATGGCCCGTCAAGCCACTGCGGCCGTTATGGTCAGCATGGACGATACCTGCGTATTTGTGACCGTAGTAGGCAAGAAAGAGGCCGATCACGGTCGCGATTTCTTCCCGCTGACCGTCAACTACCAGGAGCGTACCTATGCTGCTGGTCGTATCCCGGGTGGTTTCTTCCGTCGTGAAGGCCGTCCGAGCGAAGGCGAAACCCTCACCTCCCGCCTGATCGACCGTCCTATTCGTCCGCTGTTCCCGGAAGGCTTCCTCAATGAGGTTCAGGTGGTTGCCACCGTTATGTCCGTGAACCCGCTGGTTTCCCCGGACATCGTTGCCATGATCGGTGCCTCTGCTGCACTGGCCATTTCCGGTATTCCGTTTGGTGGCCCGATTGCGGCTGCTCGCGTGGGTTACATGAACGGTCAGTATGTGCTGAACCCGACTACCGCCGAACTGCCCCAGAGCGATCTGGATCTGGTGGTTGCCGGTACCGCCAACGCCGTGCTGATGGTGGAATCCGAAGCGGCCATCCTCTCTGAAGAGGTGATGCTGGGCGCCGTGGTCTATGGCCACGAGCAGATGCAAGTCGTGATCAACGCCATCAACGAATTCGCCGCCGATGTGGGTACCCAGCCATGGGATTGGACCCCGCCTGCGACCAACGAAGCCCTCAAGGCCAAGATTGCCGAGCTGGCTACAGCTGAACTGGGTGAAGCCTACCGCATCACCGAGAAGGCTGTGCGTTACGCCGCCATCAGCGCCATCAAGCAGCGGGTGATCGAGCAAGTGATCGCCGCCGGCGTGGAAGACGATGCCAAGAAGATTGGCGAAGAGTTCCACAGCCTGGAAAGCCGCATCGTTCGTGGTCGCGTCGTACGTGGCGAGCCGCGCATCGATGGTCGCGATCCGGAAATGATCCGTGCCCTGTCCGTCGGTACCGGCATTCTGCCCCGTGCTCACGGTTCTGCCCTGTTCACCCGTGGTGAGACTCAGGCCATCGTCGTTGCGACCCTGGGTACAGAGCGTGACGCCCAGAACATCGATGAGCTGGCTGGCCATCGCGCCGACCGCTTCATGCTGCACTACAACTTCCCGCCGTATTGCGTCGGTGAAACCGGCATGATGGGTAGCCCCAAGCGTCGTGAAATCGGTCACGGTCGTCTGGCCAAGCGCGGCGTTGCTGCCGTGATGCCGAGCGCCGCCGAGTTCCCGTACGTGGTGCGCGTGGTGTCTGAAATCACCGAATCCAACGGCTCCTCCTCCATGGCTTCCGTTTGTGGTTCCTCCCTGGCGCTGATGGATGCGGGTGTGCCGATCAAGGCCTCCGTTGCCGGTATCGCCATGGGTCTGGTGAAGGAAGAAGAAGGTTTCGTCGTGTTGTCCGACATCCTGGGTGATGAAGATCATCTGGGCGACATGGACTTCAAAGTGGCCGGTACTACCCAAGGTATCACTGCGCTGCAGATGGACATCAAGATCGAAGGCATCACCAAAGAGATCATGGAGATTGCCCTCAAGCAAGCCCGTGGTGCTCGCCTGCACATCCTGAAAGTGATGGACGAAGCCATCCAGGCACCGCGTGCCGAGATTTCCGATTTCGCCCCGCGTATCCACACCATCAAGATCAATCCCGAGAAGATCAAGGACGTGATCGGCAAGGGTGGTTCCGTGATCCGTGCGCTGACCGAAGAGACTGGCACCAACATCGAGCTGGATGATGACGGTACCGTCCGCATCTCCGCCGTGGCCAACGAAGCGGCCATGGAAGCGATCCGTCGTATCGAAGCCATCACTGCCGAGATCGAAGTGAACCGCATCTATGAAGGCAAGGTTGTGCGTCTGGCCGATTTCGGCGCTTTCGTCAATATCCTGCCGGGTAAAGATGGTCTGGTGCACATCTCCCAGATCACCGACGCCCGCGTGCAGAACGTGGCCGACTTCCTGAAGCTCGGTGACGTGGTGAAAGTGAAGGTACTGGAAGTGGACCGTCAAGGCCGTGTGCGTCTCTCCATCAAGGAAGCGAATGCACCGACCGAAGCCGTTGCTCCTGCTGCTGACGTAGCCGCTGTCGAAGAGCCGGCTGCCGAATAAGGCTGCTGAGCTGTGAAGAGCCGACCTCAGGGTCGGCTTTTTTGTGTCCACTGTCCACCACGCTTGTTTCCTATGAGACCCTCTGTTACAACGGAGAGCTCCCCGCGCGACGGGCAACAAGGAGCAGTATGATGTCGTGGGCCCTCCTCAGGCAGCTTCCCCCTCTGGTCTGGACCGTTATCCTGGGTACCTTCATGGTGCGCACCAGCTATTACATGGTCTGGCCGTTTCTCTCAATCTTGCTCTATCGGGAGTATGCCCTTTCGGCCACCAGTATCGGTGCCATGCTGGGGGCGACTGCTGCGATCTCTACCCTGGTCAGCTTCTATGGCGGCTGGCTGTCGGACAAGCTGGGGCGGCGCAACATCTTGCTGGCCGGTTGTCTGGTCGCGCTGCTCTGCTACGGCCTGTTGGGATTTGCCCACTCTGTATTCTGGTTAGGGGTAGGGGTGCTCGGCAGCGGCCTCTCTTCCGGCTTGATCGATGCGCCCGGCAAGGCGTTGATGGCCGACAGCCTCATCTCTGCCAAGGCCCGCGAGCTGGCACTCCACCTGCGTTACTTCTTGCTCAACCTGGGGGCGGCGATCGGGCCCCTGCTTGGGGTGACGCTGGGGATCAGTGCCCAGCAGCACACTTTTTTGCTGCTCTCAGGCAGCTATCTGCTGCTGGGGGCCGCCTTCGTCTGGGGTTTTCGCCAGCTGATTGAGGGCGAGCAGCGCAGCGGCGGCCTGGGTCTGCGCGCCGCCATCAAGGTGCTGTGGCTGGATTTGGGTTTTCTGTTGCTGGTGATGGCCAATCTGCTGATGGTGCTGGTTTACTCCCAGTTTCACTCGCCGCTGGTGCAATACCTGACGCGGGCAGAAACCCCAGAGGTGGCGAAACTGGTCGCCATCCTGGTGACCACCAATGCACTGACCGTGGTTGTGCTGCAATTTCCCCTGCTGCATCTGCTTGCCCGCTGGCCGCACAAGGTACGGCTGCAGGTCGGCATCATGTTGTTTCTGGGCGCTCAGGTGCTGTTCGCGCTGGGGGATCCCCAGCAGTGGTCACACTGGATCGGGGCCGTGCTGTTGCTGAGCGTGGGGGAGACCATTTTGTTTCCGCTGCTCAACGTGCTGATCGACCAGATGTCGCCCCCTCATCTCAAGGGGAGCTATTTCGGAGCCGGTGCGCTGGCCGGGCTGGGTGGGGCCATCGGCGCCGTGCTGGGAGGCTGGATTATCGAGCAGTGGAGTGGACAGTTGCTCTACATACTGATGACGCTGCTCTGCGTGCTGACGTTTCTGTTGTACGAATGGGGGGCCCGGATCCCGCGCCCCGAGGTGGCGAAATCCTGTGCCCAGCAAGGCTAGTGGGTTTCTTTCGGATTCACCTCTTTCAGCGCCTTCTTGGCGGCATACATGCGCTCGTCGGCCAGCCGGATCAGGCTGTTGCCCTCGTCGAACTGCAATGGCCCTGTTTGCACCAGGCCGATGCTGAGGGTCACATCACCTATCTGCTCTGCCAGTGTGTGGGTCAGCCGTTGCAGATAGACGTCTCTGGCCTGATCCTCGCTGCAGTTGGGCAGGATCAGACAGAACTCGTCTCCGCCGTAACGAAAGCAGCAGTCCTCGGCCCGTGACACCTTGCGGATGGACGCACCCACTATGCGCAGTATCTCGTCTCCCCGCTGGTGCCCCTGGGTGTCGTTGATCTGTTTGAAGTCGTCGATATCGAGGTAGGCGATGACCACTGGCTCGGCCCGACGCTGGCAGGTGCGCAGGGTGCGGGTCAGGTTCTCCTGCAGGTGGCGCACGCTGAGCAGGCCGGTGAGAGCATCGGTGCGGCTCATCTCCTCCAGTTGCTGGGTACGCTCCCGGACCTTCTCCTCCAGCGCTTTGGCATAGATCTCCGATTTCTCCTTGGATGACTCTATCTCCGAGACCAGGCTGCGGATGTAAGTTTCGAATACCAGGGTAATGTCGAACAGAAACAGTTTGTCGAGGGCGGTCAGCATGGCGATGCGCTCGGGCTCATGGGCTATCTGGGTGAAGATATCCTCGATGAGCAACCCCTTGAGGGTATTGATGGCCGCCAGATAGAGCTTGGGTTCCACCCCGATCCGCTTGTGCACCAGCCCGATCCGCAGCCGGTTGTTGACGTACTCCAGGTCATACAGGCCGCTGAACAGGTCGAGGATGTAACGGCGCTGAGCCGCTCTGAGTCTTGTCAGCGTATCGGCATCGCCGATCAGCAGGGCAATCTCGGTGATCCCGGTCTGCAGTATATAAAACTTGTCGACCAGCACATCGATATGGGGTTCTATCTTGGAACGATAGCTGGCGAGCCGGGTGAAGTCGTCCTCGTCCAGCAGCAGCAGCTCCTTGCGATGGGCGATCTCAAACTCTGTGATCCGCATCTGTTCCAGCAGGGTCTGTTCGGTTGGATTCATGGTAGTTCCCTGAACGAATATGAGGGGGCGCACATTGTTATCTAACTGACAGTGTAGACAGTAAAAACAGGGTGATGGTTTTCAAATGGCGCAGGCTCCCTGCCGATCAAGACTTGTGCCTGTGAGGCTGTTAGCTGGCTAGAAGGTCAGCACCTTGTCGGCCGCCAGTGTCCATTGGGCCAGCAGGGGCAGGGTTCCGATCTCGATCCCCTCTATGAGGGGCAGCGCCGTGATGCCGCGGGCATCGGTGCAGGTCTTGCAAAGACGGATGGCGGTGCCCTGTGCCAGCAGTATCTCCAGCATCTGGCGCAGGTTGTAACCCTCGGCCGGGGCTTGCCCCGCCAGGGCGGCACTGACAGCGTCGGACATCAGGAACAGCTGCAGGCTGGCGCCACCCTGCTCGCCCAGGGCAATGGCCAGACGCAGGGTATTGAACAAGGACTCGCTGCCATAGGGGGCGCCGTTGGCAATGATGACAATATGTTGATTCATAAGAGACTCCATTACGAAAACACCATTGTAGACCCGGCCGGCCTGTATTGGCGTGATGTTGCACAAACTCTGTCGTACCGGTTTGCGCATGACTTGACCCGGTTGGCCGAGTACGGTCTGATAGGCGACCATCAAACATGACAGAGGAATGAGGTCGTTATGTGGAAGGTTTTCGGAATAAGTATGCTGCTGTTGGCCGGTCAGGCTTATGGCAGCCAGCAGGTCGGCTGCAAGGCTAGGCAACAGGCAGTGGCGGATCAGCTGGTCTTCGCCAAGGCGCACAATAATGCGGATCAGATAGCTGGGCTGGAGCAGGCGCTGCGCAACATAGAGGCCCACTGTACCGATGACGGTCTGTTCAAGGAGCAGCAGCAACGGGTAGCCAAGCTGAAAGAGCAGGTGAACGAACGGCTGCTCGAGCTGCAAAATGCGCGTGTGTCGGGCAAGCCGGACAAGATCGCCAAGAAGCAGGCCAAGCTGGAAGAGGCCCAGGCCAAGTTGCTGGCCGCCCAGAGCCAGCTGGATGCCCTGAGCAAGCTGATCAAACCCTGAACGACGAATTGCACAATGAAAAAGCCGGGCATGCCCGGCTTTTTCATTTTTCAGCAGGCACTCATGTCAGATCCCCCGTCGCCCCACCATGTTGGCGGGCACTACCCAGGCATCGAACTCCTGCGCCGTGAGGTGGCCGGAGGCAATGGCGGCTTCCCGCAGGCTGAGCCCCTCACTGTGGGCCCGCTTGGCTATCTCGGCCGCCTTGTCGTAACCGATGTGAGGGTTGAGTACCGTGACCAGCATCAGGGAGCCGGCCAGCAGCTCGTCTATGCGTGCCCGGTTGGGTGTGATGCCGGTGGCGCAGTGGTCGTGGAAGCTCCGCATGCCGTCGGCCAGCAGACGCACGCTCTGTAAAAAGTTATGGGCAATCAGTGGGCGGAAGACGTTCAGCTCGAAGTTGCCGCTGGCGCCGCCTATGTTGATCGCCACGTCGTTGCCCATCACCTGGGCACACAGCATGGTGAGCGCCTCGCACTGGGTCGGGTTGACCTTGCCGGGCATGATGGAGGATCCGGGTTCATTTTCCGGAATGAGCAGCTCACCGAGCCCGCTGCGGGGGCCGCTGGCCAGCCAGCGCACGTCGTTGGCGATCTTCATGAGCGACGCGGCCAGCGTCTTGAGGGCGCCGTGAGCATGAACCAGGGCATCGCTGCTCGCTAGCGCCTCGAATTTGTTGGGGGCGCTCACCAGCGGCAGGCCCGTCTGCTCCGCCAGGGTGGCCGCCACGGCATCGGCAAAACCGGGTGGCGTGTTCAGGCCGGTGCCGACGGCCGTGCCCCCCAGTGCCAGCTCGCAAAGATGGGGCAGGGCGGCTCGAATGTGGCGCTCCCCCTGTTCCAGCTGGGCAACCCAACCGGAGAACTCCTGCCCCAGGGTGAGCGGGGTGGCATCCTGCAAGTGGGTGCGGCCAATCTTGACGATGTCGTCGAAGGCGTGGGCCTTGCGGGCCAGCGTCGCGCTCAGGGTTATCAGGGCGGGCAGCAGTTGTAAGGTAATGGCAGTGACGGCCGCCAGGTTCATGGCGCTCGGGAAGACATCATTGCTCGACTGGCTGAGGTTGATCTGATCGTTGGGATGGACGAGACAGCCCTGCCCCCGCGGACCGCCGAGCAGTTCGCTGGCCCGGTTGGCCAGTACCTCGTTGACATTCATGTTGGTCTGGGTGCCCGAGCCTGTCTGCCAGACGCGCAGTGGAAACTCTTCCTCATGCAGGCCGCACAGGACTTCATCGGCGGCGCTCATGATGGCCTGGGCCGTGCGGGCGGGCAGCAACCCCTTGGCGTGATTGACCCGGGCGCAAGCAGACTTGATGCGGGCCAGGGCGCAGATGAGCTCGGTGGGTTGGCGCTCTCCCGAGATGTTGAAGTGGAGCAGGGAGCGTTGGGTCTGGGCGCCCCACAGCCGCTCGGCCGGCACTTCTATGTCCCCGAAGCTGTCGTGTTCGATCCGTGTCGTCATGGCATACTCCCGTCTAACAAAACAAGGGGCGAGGGAAGATCCCTTGCCCCTTACAGCATGGCAAACCGCCGGTTCGGCGGCTCAGATCAGCACCTCACCTCTATGCTCCCTTTTTCATGGGCAGTCAGCCGTGAGGGCTAAAGGGGGTCAGCTTCGCCAGCGGGGTGGCATCCATGAATTCCTGCACCTCCTCGCCGTGTTTGAAGATCTTGTAGCTCTCGCCGCGGGCGCTCCAGTATTCGAGGGTGTCGCCGCTGCTCTCACCGCTTATCTGCAGCAGGCTGGCTTCGCGCAGAGCCACCACGTATTCGCTCGGGTTGATGGCGCAGAACTCCGCCAGACGTTCGTCGCGGGTTTCGCCCATGTGACCGCTGATGCTGGCATCCAGATAATGAGGGTTGATCTGCAACGGGAACAGGCCCAGCGCAGGCAGCACGGCGGCGTTGCACACCGGCATGTCGTTGGTGGTGCGAATGCTGGGGGTTGCCACATTGCAACCTGCGCTCCAGCCCACATAGGGCACGCCCCGTTCGCGTACCGCGCGCTGGATTGGCACGACCAGACCATATTCGTGCAGCAGCTGGTTCAGGCGCCAGGTATTGCCACCGCTGATGAAGATGGCATCAGCCTGATTGATGGCATCCACAGGGTCATCAAACTGATGAATACTGATGGCTTCCACCCCCAGACTCTCGGTGAGATCGCGGGCGCGGGCATCCCAGTCGCTGCGGATCACGGCGTAGGGGATCAGCAGTATGCGTTTGACCTGTTTGCGGGCGAGCAGGGTTTGCACCCTATCCCGGGCCCAACCGAGCAGACCCGGAAATTCGGTGGCTTTACCGTTGCTGAGAAGAAGCAGTTCCATGAAGCGTGTCCTCGATGAGTGAAAGCGGAGGCATCATCGCCAGAGCCTGGCGACAAGAGTCCCCAGTCTAGCCTCATTGGTGCCCGTGTTCTGTGATCCCGTCGCCCCAGCTTGGCAATAGCCCCCATTGCTGCGCCCCTTGGCGCTTGCGGTGACCAAGGGCCGTTCACTTTGTTTGAAAACAATCAGGGGGCCCGCGGGCCCCCTGATTGTTGATAACACCATCAAGTTAGTCGAGCTTGAAGTCGACCCACACCAGCCGGTGATCCGAGCTCACTCCCTTGGCGATGCCCAGCTTGGCGTCGTACACCAGGTGATAGCCGGGCTCGAAGCTGGCGGGCCAGAACACGCCCGAGGCGACCGCGTTCAGGTTGGCGGAGGGCAGCAGGTGATCGAGCTGCAGGCCGCTGCTGCTGGTGATGCGCTCCGGGGTGGGGCGCTTGTTGTTGCGTTTGCACTGATCCGGCTGGCTGGCGAGGCACTCGGGGCCACCCTGGCTGACTGGTATGATGGCGCCGTTGGTGACCGCCTGATTGACCAGTACATGGTTGTGCAGATCCTGAATGGCGGTGAGATCCCCGTCGCCAATCTGGGGATCGGCGTTGAGATCCCCGGCGATGACGAACTTGGCGCCCTCGGCCAGGCCGCCGGCCTTGCCCGCGTCATCCACCATGTAGCTGGCGGTCTCCACGTAGTCCTGCCAGAAGGCGACTTCGGCGCGGTTGTGCTTGACGTTGTGGCGCGCCGCGTTGCCGAAGATGGGCGGGGTCGGGTGGGAGACGAGGAAGTGGATCACCTCCTCCTTGTTGCCGCGCTTGATGCGCACCGGCACGTCGGCGTGGTTCTTGGAAGAGAGGGGGAACTGCTGCCAGGCGGCGTCGTCATACCAGGCATCGCCACACTGGCGGCCCGCCGGGATCGGGGCCTTGGGGTTGCTGCAGTCGTCGATGACAGGGTTCGATTCGCCGGGCATGTCCTTCCACTTGAAGTGCTGGAAGGTGCGGATCTGCTTGGTATCGATGGGGTACTGGGACATGATGGCGAAGGCGTACTGGCCGTGGTAGTTGCCAAAGCCCCAGGCGTCGTCCGGCCCTGTGTTGACCTTGCCATCCAGGTTGAGGTCATGGCCGCTCATCAGGCCTGTGTTGGTGGCGAAGTTTTGCAGCACAGGGTAGCTGATGGCCTGCACCTCGCTGTGCTGGGCGTGGGCCAGGTAGTTGTCGTTGAACGCCTTCAGGTCGGCGGTATTTTCGCCTTTGCCGTCGTTGTCGAATTCGTTGAGCAGGAACACATCCGGCCGAGTGCGCTGGATGATTTCGGCGATATTGCGGATCTGCTGCACGTCCAGGGCTTTGGTCTTCTCTGCGCCGCTCAGGCCGCCGTCAGCGAGGCGAGCCAGCAGGGTGTCCTGCTCGGCGCGGGTCAGGGCCAGCTCGCCGCTCAGCATGCCGGGAGCGGTGCGATCAAAGGAGAGGTTGAAGGTAGCGAAGCGAACCATGGTATCTGGAGTCTCGGAGTCATTGTTGCTGTGACAGCCTGCCATCAATCCGAGGGAAATGGCAGCGGCGAGTAGGGACTTGCTGATTTTTTTCATTGTAATATTCCGTAGCATCAATAAGTTATACCTCATGGCACCAGAGCAGAGGCGCGCCCATTATAGGGAGCGCAACGTGGGGATGGGCACCGGATGGGTCAAAGTGTGAGTCCATTCACAGAGCAAATTCAGCGGGAGGTGAGATGAGTCGGCGGCAAACGGCCCTGGTGGTCGAGGGGGGCGCCATGCGCGGCATTTTTGCCGCCGGTGTGCTGGATGCCTTTCTGGCACAGGGCAGGACGGCGTTTGATCACTGTATCGGGGTCTCGGCGGGGGCGGTCAATCTGGCGGCTTTTCTGGCCGGTCAGCGGGGACGCAACCACAGCGTCATCACGGACTACTCCTGCCGCCCCGAGTTCATCAGTCTGGCCAGGTTCGTGCGTGGCGGTCACTGGCTCGATCTCGACTGGCTGTGGGCGATCACCATCCGCGAGTGCCGACTCGATCTGGCCCGCTTTGCCGTCAATCCGGTGCCGCTGACAGTGGTGACCACCCGGGTCTCGGACGGTCAGGCCGCCTACCTCAAGGGGAACGCGGCCGAGCTGGAGCAGCAGATCAAGGCCTCCTGTTCTGTGCCCCTGGTCTATCGCGACTTCGTGCGCATCGGCGGGGAAGCCATGACGGATGGCGGGGTGGCCGACTCCATTCCGGTGCGATACGCCTACGAACAGGGGGCACGCGACATCACAGTGGTGCTCTCCCGCCCCTTCGGCTATCGCAAGCGGGCGCCACGTCTGCCGGCCCTGCACCGTTATCTGCTGCGCGAGACTCCGGCCCTGGCTCGCGCCAGCCTTTCGCGTCATCAAAGCTACAACGACGCCATCGATTTCATCCGCCAGCCACCGGCGGATTGCTGCATCCGGGTCATAGTGCCGCCGGCGGGTTTTCGGGTCGGCCGCATGACCACAGACAAGGGGCGGCTGGAGCAGGGTTACCAAATGGGCTGGCAGGCGGCCCTGGATTATCTGGCGGCCGATCCGGCCCAGGCTTGAATCGTCTTGGCGGCTCCGCCCGGGGCCGTCACCATGAAAAACCATGGCGATGCCGCTGTGGGTCAGAGATCAATCATCCTGCCGTCACTTCCTGTCTTGATTCTCAGAGATCCCCTCATTTTTAGAGACTCAAATAATTCCAAGTGTGCGGGTATATAAGCGGTGTTGCTTCAGGTAGT